>JAYVYA010000391.1:0-9543 GCA_043784745.1 Hyphomicrobiales bacterium | reverse complement strand
AGCGCACCCCTCACGTCCCGAAAATGAAAATAGCTCGCGCAAACGACCCCATTGCATGGCGCAAAGCTCAAGCGCTGAATAATGCGGGTTAGCCTGCTTCGCATACCCCTCATCCGGCGCTTCGCGCCACCTTCTCCCGCAAGGGGAGAAGGGAAGTGGCGTGTTCACCCCGCCAGCGCATCCCAAACCAGCTTCACATTCAGCCCCATTACCAACACCCCGATCAGCCCGGCCAATACAATCGTCCGCTGCGGCGCCACAAACTCGCCCAGCCTGTCGCGCGAGGCGGCAAACCAGATCAGCGGCACAATGGCGAAGGGCAGGGCGACGCTCAGAATCACTTGGCTGAATATCAGCAGCTTGCCGATGGAATCCTCCCCCGCCCAATACGTCACGGCAAGCGCGGGGCCGATGGCAATCAGCCGCGTCACCAGCCGCCGCACGGGGGGCGACAGGCGAATCTGCACAAAACCCTCCATGATAATCTGCCCGGCCAATGTGGCGGTGATGGTGGAATTCAGCCCGCAGGCGACCAGTGCCACGCCAAACAGCGTCGCCGCCACCGGTGCGCCGAGCAGCGGCGCGATCAGCCGGAAGGCATCGGGCAATTCGGCGACTTCAGGGTGGCCGCTGGCAAAGAAGACGGCGGCAGCCAGAATCAGGATGGCGGCATTGACCAGCAGCGCCAGACACAGCGCAATGGTTGAATCAGCAATGGCAAAGCGGATCGCCTCGCGCTTGTCGGCTGCGGTGGGGCCGATGGCGCGGGTCTGCAGGATGCCGGTGTGCAGGAACAGATTGTGCGGCATGACGGTGGCGCCGATGATCCCGGCTGCGACATAGAGCATCTGCGGATTGTGCAGCAGGGCGGTGGTGGGCACGAGGCCACCGAGCACATCCGCACCATTCGGGCTGGCCAGCAGCATTTCTGCCCCAAAGGCGGCGGCAATCACCAGCATCAGTGCAATGACAAAGGCTTCCAGCTTGCGAAAGCCGGAGCGTTGCAGGGCCAGCACCAGAAACACATCCAGCACCGTAATCGCCAGCGCCACAAGGAGCGGCAGGCCAAACAGCAATTGCAGACCAATGGCCGTGCCGATGACTTCGGCAAGGTCCGTGGCGACAATCGCCCCCTCCATCACCAGCCAGAGGGCAATGCTGGCCGGGCGGGGCAGGGCGGCGCGGCACAGCTGGGCCAGGTCCCGCCCGGTGGCAAGGCCGACGCGGGCCGCCAAAGCCTGCAAAACCATCGCCATCAGGCTGGACAGCACGACGACCCACAACAGGCTCATCCCAAATTGCGAGCCGCCGGCCAGCGAAGTCGCCCAGTTGCCGGGGTCCATATAGCCGGTGGCGACGAGATAGCCGGGGCCAAGAAAGGCGGCAAAGCGCTGCCAGGGTTTTGGCTTTGTGGACACGGCGACGCTGGCACCAAGCGAACCAGGGCTGGCGAGCCTGACGATACCGGTCAATTCATCGGTGTCCTGACTGGACAAGGGCGATATCCATTCCTGTTGCCAAGGTTGCCTGTTGCAAGGTTGCCTGTTGCCAATGTTGCCTGTTGCCAATGTTGGCTTGCCGCTAAAATGTAGCAAAGGCTACACTTTCAAGGCAAGGGAAAAATGAATGGCGGTTGCGATTATTTTCGCGTGGAGGCATGGTCCGCGACATCACCGCAACCCGGCCAGTCTGGCACGCAGGAACAGCATGACAAATGACAGGACCGACGGCGAGCCGGATACGGCACCGGCCATGCCGTCGGAAGCCACGCAGGCCCGGCGGTTTGAAAAGGCCCGGCTGGCGCAGGCCAAAGCCATGCTCGAAGATTATGTCGAACTGATCGACGATCTCATCGCCCTGCACGGCGAGGCCCGCCCCACCGACATTGCCCGCCGCCTCGGGGTTTCCCATGCCACGGCCATCAAAAACATCGCCCGGCTCAAGCGCGAAAACCTGGCAACCTCAAAACCCTATCGCGGCGTATTCCTCACCCCTGCCGGGGCAGAACTGGCGGCGCGGGTCCGGGCCCGGCACCGGCTGGTTGTGGATGTGCTGGTGGCGGTCGGCGTGCCCGCCGATTGCGCCGAGCAGGATGCGGAAGGCCTGGAGCACCATGTGTCAGATGTGGCTCTGGCGGCGTTCGGCCGGTTTTTGGCCGGGCGCAGCCTGTAGAGGCGACCGCCTCTGTGGTCCAAATTGTGTCCTTTCCGCAACAGTCGAAACTGAACTTGAAGCGCCCGGCTTATTCCCGGTCAAAAGCCGTTTTTCAGCCATAAACTGGAAGGTAATGCTGTTGTGATATAGCTGGAAATGAGCTTCCAGTTTGTGCCGCCCGGCAGGAGCGGAGTTTCAGACGGCAATTTAAGCGGGATTGGAATAGTTGGATGGATGCGCGTGTGTTTGACAAGAAGAGATTGCCCAGCCGCCATGTGACCGAAGGTCCGGCCCGCGCCCCCCACCGCTCCTACCTCTATGCCATGGGCCTGACCAAGGAGCAGATTCACCAGCCTTTGGTTGGCGTGGCCTCCTGCTGGAACGAGGCGGCACCGTGCAATATCTCGCTGATGCGCCAGGCGCAGGCGGTCAAGAAGGGGGTTGCATCGGCTGGCGGCACGCCGCGGGAATTTTGCACCATTACCGTCACCGATGGCATTGCCATGGGCCATCAGGGCATGAAGGCCTCGCTCGTGTCGCGCGAAGTCATCGCCGATTCGGTGGAGCTGACCATGCGCGGCCATTCCTATGATGCCTTGGTTGGCCTGGCTGGTTGCGACAAGTCGTTGCCGGGCATGATGATGTCGATGCTGCGCTTGAATGTGCCTTCCATCTTCATCTATGGCGGATCGATCCTTCCCGGCACATTCCGGGGCAAGCAGGTCACCGTGCAGGACCTGTTCGAGGCGGTCGGCAAGCACTCGGTCGGCGAAATGTCGAATGAAGACCTGGACGAGCTGGAGATGGTGGCCTGCCCCTCCGCCGGGGCTTGCGGCGCGCAATTTACCGCCAATACCATGGCCACCGTGTCGGAAGCCATTGGCCTGGCGCTGCCCTATTCGGCGGGCGCGCCCGCGCCTTACGAAATCCGCGACCGTTTCTGCATGATGGCGGGTGAAATGGTGATGCAATTGATCGCCAAAAATATCCGCCCGCGCGACATCTGCACGCTCAAGGCGTTTGAGAATGCGGCCACCGTTGTGGCGGCATCGGGCGGCTCCACCAATGCCGCCCTGCATCTGCCCGCCATGGCGCATGAATGCGGCATCAAGTTTGACCTCTTCGACGTGGCGGAGGTTTTCAAGCGCACGCCCTACATTGCCGATCTCAAGCCGGGCGGAAAATATGTCGCAAAAGACATGTTTGAGGCGGGCGGCATTCCGCAATTGATGAAAACCTTGCTCGATCACGGGTTCCTTCATGGCGATTGTATGACGGTGACAGGCCGCACAATTGCCGAAAATCTGGCGTCAGTTACGTGGAACGACGAGCAGGATGTGGTGCGCCCGGCCAACAAGCCGTTGTCACCCAATGGCGGCGTCGTTGGCCTGCGGGGCAATCTCTGCCCCGAGGGTGCCATCGTGAAGGTTGCCGGCATGAGCACGGACAAGTTGAAATTTTCGGGCCCCGCCCGCTGCTTTGACAATGAGGAGAGCTGCTTTGAGGCCGTGCGCAAGCGCGCCTACAAGGAGGGCGACGTGTTTGTCATCCGCTATGAGGGACCGCGCGGCGGTCCCGGCATGCGTGAAATGCTGTCCACCACCGCCGCCCTCTACGGGCAGGGCATGGGCGACAAGGTGGCACTGATTACCGATGGCCGGTTTTCAGGGGCGACACGCGGCTTCTGCATCGGCCATGTTGGCCCGGAAGCGGCGCTGTGCGGCCCGATTGCGCTGGTGCGCGATGGCGACATCATTACCATTGACGCCATCAGCGGCACGATGGATGTGGCGCTGACCGACTCCGAATTTGCCGAACGCAAAAAGCACTGGCAGCCGCGCACCACCGATTATGGCTCGGGCGCGATCTGGAAATATGCACAGGGGGTTGGTTCGGCCATGAACGGGGCGGTGACGCATCCGGGCCATTTCGGAGAGACCCACGTCTATGCCGATATTTAGTCGCCTCACTTTTCTGGTTTGCGTCGGGTCCGGCCTTGTGCTGGCCCAGCCTGCCCTTGCGCTGGATGGCACGGATACGCCCGCCAATGTCAAGGCCGCCCCGCTGGGCCTCTACAAGACGCCGTATGATGCCCTGAAAAAGGGCATTGAGGGCTACCGCGCCGGTGATGTGAAGAATTCCGTCAACGCGCTGGAATATGCGGCGGCGGGGGGCGAGCCGCTGGCGCGCTGGAAACTGGCACGCATGTATGCCGATGGCGATGGCGTGCCCAAGAGTGACGCCAAGGCCTATGAATACTTCTCGCAGATTGTCGACAATTACGACGACGAGAACCCCAACCGCCGCGAATTGTCGGTGATTTCTGGCGCTTTCGTCGCTGTGGGCATCTATTGCCTCAACGGCATTCCCGCCACGCGGATGGACCCGGATCCGTCGCGGGCGCTGGAAATGTTCCAGTTTGCCGCCACCAATTTCGGCGATGCCAATGCGCAATATAATCTGGCGCGGATGTTTCTGGACGGCAATGGCATCGGCAAGGATGGCCAGCAGGCCGCCCGCTGGCTGAGCCTTGCGGCGGAAAAAAACCATTATCCGGCGCAGGCCGTTTTGGGCTATCTGCTGTTCAACGGCAATGACGGCATTGCCCGCCAGCGCGCCAAGGGCCTGATGTGGCTGAGCATGGCGCGGGAAGCTGCCACCGACGCTGCCCGCGACGGCTGGGTGATTGACCTCTACAACAAGGCCAAGGCGGCAGCCAGTGACAATGACTGGCAGGCTGCCACAGCCTATCTCTCAATCCGGGGCAAGCGGGTGAACTGACGGCGGGCACCCGGACCGCGCACTTCCAGTGCGCCTTTGCGCGGCGGTGATGTTTTTCAAAAAAAACACGACTGAAGCAGTGGAAAGAGGCGCACGGGAAGTGCACGGTCTGGAAAGAAGCGCACTGGAAATGCGCGGTCCAGGGGGCTATTTTGCCTCCGGAAGCCAACCGGCTACCAGCACTTGCTCATTGGTCCACGGGCAGGTCTCGCCAAAATCCACATCCATCCCGGTGTCCCTGAGCGCCTGATCGACGGCGTCGGCCCAGACCAGCGTTTGCCAGTCCCTGTCCCGCAGTGTGGCCTTCAGGCTTGGCGTTTGCCGGAGCGCAATTGCCAGACTGTTGCGCTGGTTGCGAATGGTCGTCTGCCAGCTGCGGCCGCGCTTTTCTGGCTGGTATTGCCATTTCAGCAAATGCGCCATCAGCACGGCCATGCGGTGGGCCAGTTCGCGTTTTTCGCTTTTGCCCACGTCTTCAATCTCATCGGCCAGATGTTCAATGTCGAGCTGCGAAAATTTTCCGGATCGGAGCAGGGCAGCCTGCTCCTGCGACCACAGGATCACATCTTTGTCGTAGGCAATCGTTCCCATGTGCTACCTCTGGAGGCAGATTAGCAAATGGCTGCGGATTTAGGCAATAACCAAGCGCATACAATCAATAGCCCCGCCCGTCCTTGTGCGAAAAGCCCCAGGTCCCGTCCGCCCTCATCACCGCCTGCAGATCATCATCGGGATAGCTGCCCTCATCGCCGGGACTGCGGTCCCCAATTTCCAGATAGACCATGTCCAACTCGCTGCGGTTGACCAGCATGTGGGCGATGCCGCCAGCGGGAAATCCCGCGCAATCGCCCGGTTTCAGCACAAATTCGCAATCTTCCGTCACCAGCACCGCCTCGCCCTCCAGCATATAGACAAACTCATCCTGGCGGGAATGCCGGTGCAGCAGGGCGGATTGCGCTCCGGGAGCAAGGCGCGTCAGATTGACGCCGAAATTTTTCAGTCCGAACAGGTCGCCGAGCGGGCGTTTGAGCCTTCCGGCCACTTTGCCCGCAAATTCTGGCGGATAATTCGTCGGTTTGGTCCGGGGCGGAGCATTGGCGGCGTGCATCATGCGCAATTCATCTGGTTGGGTCATGGCTGCAATGCTCCGGGAGGCGATGATTGGGCCTGAATATCCAATGGCCCGCATATTCGCGCAATGCTTTCTGGTGCATTGCAGCCCCGCATGCTAACGGCATGTGCCAATCCTTCACGGGCGCATGCGCCCCCTCACGGAGCTGGCCATGCCCCCGATTATCCGCGCGCCCTTGCGCGAAGCCCTGACGTTTGACGATGTGCTGCTGCAGCCCGGCCATTCGCTGGTGATGCCCGGCGAGGTCAGCCTGGCGACGCGGCTGACGCGCTCCATCCATCTCAACCTGCCGGTCATCTCGGCAGCCATGGACACGGTGACCGAAGCGCGGCTGGCGATTGCCATGGCGCAGGCTGGCGGCATGGGCGTCATCCACCGCAATATGGAGCCCGAACAGCAGGCCGAGGAGGTGCGCAAGGTCAAGCGCTACGAGAGCGGCATGGTGGTCAACCCCATCACCATCTTCCCCGATGCGACGCTGGCTGACGCGCTGGAACTGATGCGCCGCCATTCCATTTCCGGCATTCCGGTGGTGGAGCGCGGCCCCTCTGCTGCCCCACTGAAGCTGGTGGGCATTCTGACCCATCGCGATGTCCGTTTTGCCAACAATCCCGCCCAGCCGGTCAGCGAATTGATGACGCAGAAGCTGGTCACTGTCAGCGAGGGTTTTGCCAGGGATGAAGCCCGGCAAATGCTGCACCAGCACCGCATCGAAAAGCTGCTGGTCGTCGATGATGACTTTCGCTGCGTCGGTCTCATCACGGTGAAAGACATTGAAAAAGCCACTCTCTACCCCCATGCCTGCAAGGATGCCGATGGCCGCCTGCGCGCTGCTGCCGCCACCACAGTGGGGGACAAGGGCTTTGAGCGGGCGCAGGCGCTGATCGATGCCGGGGTGGATTGCCTGATCATCGACACCGCCCATGGCCATTCGCAATCGGTGCTCGATCAGGTGACCCGGGTCAAGCGCATTTCCAACAAGGTCGCCATCATTGCCGGCAATGTCGCGACCGGGGCAGGGGCGCAGGCCTTGATTGATGCGGGGGCGGATGCGATCAAGATCGGCATTGGTCCTGGCTCGATCTGCACCACCCGCATTGTCGCCGGTGTCGGCATGCCCCAGCTTACCGCTATCATGGACGCGGCGGAGGTGGCGCAAAAGGCCGATGTTCCTGTCATTGCCGATGGCGGCATCAAATTCTCCGGCGATTTTGCCAAGGCGATTGCGGCGGGCGCGTCCTGCGTGATGATCGGCTCCCTGCTGGCGGGCACGGATGAAAGCCCGGGCGAGGTCTATCTCTACCAGGGCCGCTCGTTCAAATCCTATCGCGGCATGGGGTCGGTGGGGGCGATGGCGCGCGGCTCGGCAGACCGCTATTTCCAGCAGGAAATCAAGGACAGCTTGAAGCTGGTGCCCGAAGGCATTGAGGGGCAGGTGCCCTATCGCGGCCCGGCAGGGTCGGTTTTGCACCAGCTGGCAGGCGGATTGCGCGCCGCCATGGGCTATGTCGGGGCACCCGATATCACCGAATTCCAGCGCCGGGCCGAATTCGTGCGAATTTCTTCGGCGGGATTGCGCGAAAGTCATGTTCATGACGTTGGCATCACCCGCGAGAGTCCGAACTATCCCGTGGCGCAATAGTCCGGGCCGGGCCGGAAAAAAGCACTTTTGGCTGCATTGCGCCGCATGGCGCTTTCTGGCAAGAGGGCGTTCGGAAATCAAAGCAGGCTGCCAGGGACGCTGGCATGTTCAGGGCAATTGGGGGACAGAATTCATGGTTGCGATCTGGTTGATCATTTTGGGCGGCTTGCTGTCGCTGGTCTACGGTGCCGTTACCGTCATGCAGGTGAATGCGGCGGATGCCGGTTCCCAGCGCATGCAGGAAATTTCCGGGGCCATCGCCGAGGGTGCACAGGCCTATCTCAAGCGGCAATATCTGACGATTTCGCTGGTGGGCGTGGTCATTCTGGCGCTGCTCTACTGGCTGCTCGGCGGCCTTGTCGCTGCTGGCTTCGTCATCGGCGCGGTGTTGTCGGGTCTTGCCGGGTTCATCGGCATGAACGTCTCGGTGCGCGCCAACGTGCGCACGGCGCAGGCCGCTTCCAGGTCGCTCGCAGCAGGCCTCGACATTGCCTTCAAGGCAGGTGCTGTCACCGGCATGCTGGTGGCGGGCCTCGCCCTGCTGGGCGTGGCGTTCTATTATTATGTGCTGACCGGCCCGATGGGCCTTGCCCCCGACAACCGCCAGGTGATTGATGCTTTGGTGGCGCTGGGCTTTGGCGCGTCGCTGATCTCGATCTTCGCCCGCCTCGGCGGCGGCATTTTCACCAAGGGTGCGGATGTCGGCGCTGATCTCGTCGGCAAGGTCGAGGCTGGCATTCCCGAAGATGATCCGCGCAACCCCGCCACGATTGCCGACAATGTCGGCGACAACGTTGGCGATTGCGCCGGCATGGCGGCGGATTTGTTCGAGACTTATGCGGTGACGGTAGTGGCCACCATGGTGCTGGCCTCAATCTTCTTCGCGGGCCAGCCGGTTCTGGCCAATTCGATGCTGTATCCGCTGGCGATCTGCGCCACCTGTATCGTCACCTCGATCATTGGCACCTATTTCGTCAAGCTCGGTTCCAATAATTCGATCATGGGTGCGCTCTACAAGGGCCTGTGGGCTTCCTCGCTGCTTTCGGTCGGCGGCCTTGCCATTTCCACCCATTACCTTGTGGGCTGGGACGTCATCGGCACGGCCAAGGGCGTGGCCGTCACCGGCAAGAACCTGTTCGCCTGCGGGCTGGTTGGCCTGCTCGTCACCGGGCTGATTGTCTGGATCACCGAATATTACACCGGCACCGGCAAGCGCCCGGTGGTGTCGATTGCGCAGGCCTCCGTCACCGGGCATGGCACCAATGTCATCCAGGGACTGGCCATGTCGCTCGAATCAACGGCGCTTCCTGCGCTGGTGATTGTCGGCGGCATCCTGTCCACCTACCAGCTGGCTGGCCTGTTTGGCACCGCCATTGCCGCCACCACCATGCTGGGCCTCGCGGGCATGATTGTGGCGCTCGACGCTTTTGGCCCGGTCACCGACAATGCCGGCGGCATTGCCGAAATGGCCGGACTGCCCAAGGAAGTGCGCCAGTCCACGGACGCGCTGGACGCTGTGGGCAATACCACCAAGGCCGTCACCAAGGGCTATGCCATCGGCTCGGCCGGCCTTGGGGCGCTCGTGCTGTTTGCCGCTTATACCAATGATATCGAACTGTTTACCAAATCCGGCGCGCCTTATTTCAAGGACATCGGCGTGGTCTCGTTTGACTTGTCCAACCCCTATGTCGTGGCGGGCCTGATTTTTGGTGGCCTGATTCCCTATCTGTTTAGCGGCATTGCCATGACAGCGGTGGGCCGCGCCGCTGGTGCTGTGGTGGAGGAAGTCCGCCGCCAGTTCCGCGACCATCCCGGCATTATGAAGGGTACGGAA
>JAYVYA010000390.1:0-4689 GCA_043784745.1 Hyphomicrobiales bacterium | reverse complement strand
TCAAGCACGGCAGCCGCGGGTTCTTCTTCAAGGGGGCCAACGAGCGCTGGCGCGGCGTGGCGGCCGAAGAGGACCTCGAACTTTACGAGGCGAAGGCGGATTCGATGTTCTCGCCTGCGTGCGCCCGTTGGGTTGCACAGGGCCGTGCACAGGCCGGCGATCCTGCCCTGACATAGAAAACCACCACAATTGCCTCAAATGACGACACGCCCCAAGTAACCGCAACCAAGTTTATGCCGCCGGTCCCTCACCCCGTCCTGCGCAACCTCACCACAACATCCACCCGCACAATCTCCATGCCTTCAGGCGCATCGGGCAGGCCCATCACATCGACCTGGCTGCCGGGGATGTCGGACAGCACTTGCGTGTCCTCCACCAGAAAATGGTGGTGCTGGGCTATATTGGTGTCAAACCAGGTTTTGGAGCCGTCCACCGCAATCTCGCGCAGCAGCCCGGCCTGGGTAAACTGGTGCAGCGTATTGTAAACGGTGGCGAGCGAAATGGCGACGCGCGCGCCAGTCGCTTCCTCATACAGCTTTTCGGCGGTCACATGCCGGTCGCCCTTGGCAAACAGCAGCCAGCCCAGCGCGATCCGCTGGCGGGTGGGGCGCATGCCCGACGCCCGCAGCTTGCTGCGCAATTCATGCACCGGGCACCCGTTCATGATGGCGGGTGAGGGCGCGGGAGCGCGCTGTTTCAGCGCATGCCTGATCGACGACATTGGTTTCTGCATCCTGATGTTACCGGGATATGGGGTGCACAGCCTCAATTCCAAGTCTGCTACCCGAAACCAATGCCATTGCTGCAACCTTAACGCCAGTGGCCAAATCTCCCCCCCGGACTTTCGGCCATGGAACGAATTTGGCGAAGGTGCTTCCGGGCGCGGCTTTCCCATGTTACCACGATTTGATTCAAACCCGGGTCCGGATCAACACAGTTCCGCACCAGAACGCCGAAAGCTAAAACCATGGGCGACCGCCGCTCGATCTTTGAATATGAAGACCTGCTGGCCTGCGGGCGCGGCGAGATTTTTGGCCCCGGCAATGCGCAATTGCCTTTGCCGCCGATGCTGATGTTTGACCGCATTGCCGAAATATCCGAAACGGGCGGCACCAATGGCAAGGGTTTCATCCGCGCCGAATTCGCCATCCATCCCGATCTCTGGTTCTTCGGCTGCCATTTCCGGAATGATCCGGTGATGCCCGGCTGCCTCGGCCTGGATGCGCTCTGGCAGCTCTGCGGCTTCTATCTGGGCTGGCTCGGCCTGCCCGGCCGCGGCCGGGCGCTCGGGGTCGGCGAGGTCAAATTCTCCAACCAGGTGTTGCCCACCGTCAAAAAAGTGGTCTATGGCGTCGATTTGAAGCGGGTATTTCGCGGAAAACTGGTTTTGGGCATTGCCGATGGCTGGCTGGAAGCCGATGGCGTGCGTATATACGACGCCAAGGATTTGCGCGTCGGCCTGTTCAAGCCGGAAGCGGCCTGAAGTTTTTGATTCTATTGGCATGGAGCCAGACATGAGACGCGTTGTGGTCACCGGCATGGGGATTGTCTCCTCCATCGGCAATAATACGCAGGAAGTGCTCGCCTCCCTGCATGAGGGCAGGTCCGGCATTGTCAAGGCCGACCGCTATGCCGAACTGGGCTTCCGCTGCCAGGTGCATGGGGCACCGCAGATCAATGCGGAAGAACTGGTGGACCGCCGCGCCATGCGGTTTCACGGCGGCGGCACCGCCTGGAACCACATTGCCATGGACCAGGCCATCCGCGATTCCGGCCTGACCGAGGCCGAAGTGTCGAACGAGCAGACCGGCATCATCATGGGCTCGGGTGGCCCCTCGGCCCGCACCATTGTCGAATCCGCCGACATTACCCGCACCAAGGGCCCCAAGCGGGTCGGCCCGTTTGCCGTGCCCAAGGCCATGTCCTCCACCGCTTCTGCGACGCTGGCGACATGGTTCAAAATCAAGGGCGTTAATTATTCGATCTCGTCGGCCTGCGCCACCTCCAACCATTGCATCGGCAATGCCTATGAAATGATCCAGTGGGGCAAGCAGGACCGGGTGTTCGCTGGCGGCTGCGAAGAGCTGGACTGGTCGATGTCGGTGATGTTTGACGCCATGGGGGCGATGTCCTCCAGCTATAACGACCGCCCGTCCGTCGCCTCCCGCGCCTATGACAAAAACCGCGACGGCTTTGTCATCGCCGGCGGTGCCGGTGTGCTGGTGCTGGAAGAACTTGAGGTAGCCAGGGCGCGCGGCGCGAAAATTTACGCCGAAATCATCGGCTATGGCGCGACATCGGACGGCTATGACATGGTCTCCCCCTCGGGCGAGGGCGCGATCCGCTGCATGAAAATGGCGATGAAGGGCCTGAACCTGCCCGTCGACTATATCAACCCGCATGCCACTTCCACCCCGGTCGGCGACGCGAAGGAGATTGAGGCGATCCGCGCCGTCTTCGGATCGGGGGAAAAATGCCCGCCAATTTCCGCCACCAAATCCCTCACCGGCCATTCGCTCGGGGCCACCGGCGTGCAGGAGGCGATTTACTCGCTGCTGATGATGCAGAACGGTTTCATCTGCGCCAGCGCCCATATTGACGAGATTGACCCCGCCTTTGCCGACATGAACATTGTCCGCCAGCGGATTGATAACGTGAAATTGCGCACCGTTCTGTCCAACAGCTTTGGCTTTGGCGGCACAAATGCCACATTATTGTTCAAGCATGTGGATGCGTGAGAGTTTGACTCAGGTTGATGTTCCGGTCCACCCTTACAAAAGGCAGGCGCATGCATAAATCGGTTCTCGAGACGTACCAGCTTAAGCGGATTGCCGATTTTAGGATCAAAGGCAATACTTTTTTAATAGAAACTACTGATTTCGCTACGGTCGGGTTGAGTGGGTGCATTTATGCGTTCGTTATTAATGGCGAAATTGTCAGGGTTGGCTCAAGTGCCAGACCGCTCAAAATGCGACTTTCGGAGTGGATGAGAGACGTGTCGAAGTCTCTAGAAGGCGGTAGGTCGCCCACTCCGACCGACGAAGCGGAACGCTGGAGGCGGGCTGTGACTCACGACTCAGACTGCGCGATCTATGCACGACAAGGAACCTGCGTCACAACTACTGTTGGCAGCTTCACCGCATACTTAGATGAGGAACGCATTATTATCGCTCAACACAGGCCGCGGCTAAATCGTAGCTTGAAGTAATTTGAAACTGACAGGCGCTGAACAGGAGACGCAACAATGATCCGCACACTTTCCATGGCGCTGGTGCTGGTGCTGGCGGCCAGCTCGGTTGCTTCGGCCCGCAACGGCTCCCACTGGCGCGGCCACGGCAACCGGGGCTTCAGCACCGGTGAATCGACTTTTTTTCTCGAAGAGAAAAAGCAGGCGCAGATCTGGTATTGCGGCCCCGGCCCGATCCCGACGCAAGCCTGCGTGCGGCGGTAATGCAGAGGCGGCCGGTGACCGCCTTCCCCGGCAGCTTGCCCGCCCCCTACACATTCTGTCACAACTTTTGAATGTCCCTTTCCCGCAATCCCCCCTATCAAGCCACTAGACGGAAGTTAACCGCAAGGGGATTCGCTGTGGGATTGATGCAGGGGCGTCGCGGCCTGATCATGGGTGTGGCCAATGACCATTCGATTGCCTGGGGCATTGCCGGAGCGCTGCACGCGCAGGGGGCGGAACTGGCCTTCACCTATCAGGGCGAGGCGCTGGGCAAACGCGTCAAGCCGCTGGCCGAAAGCCTTGGGTCCAGGCTGGTTATCCCCTGCGATGTCGAGGATATTGCGACCGTGGACGCCTGCTTTGAAACGCTGGCGAGGGAATGGGGCAGCCTCGATTTTGTCGTCCACGCCATCGGTTTTTCCGACAGGAACGAACTGAAGGGTCGCTATGTCGATGCCACCACGCGGGCCAATTTCTCGCGCACTATGGTCATCTCGGCCTATTCCTTCACCGAAATTGCCCAGCGCGCCATGAAAATCATGCCCAGGGGCGGCGCTTTGCTGACGCTGACGTTTGGCGGGGCCACAAGGGTCATGCCCAATTACAATGTCATGGGCGTGGCCAAGGCAGCGCTGGAAGCCAGCGTGCGTTATCTGGCCGCCGATCTTGGCCCGCAGGGCATCCGCGTCAACGCCATCTCCGCTGGTCCGGTTCGCACGCTGGCCGGGGCAGGCATCGGCGACGCCCGCGCCATGTTCGCCTTCACCAAAGCTCACGCCCCGCTGCGCACCAGCGTGACCATCGAGGATGTCGGCGGCTCTGCGCTGTATTTGCTCTCGGACCTGTCAAAGGGCGTGACGGGGGAAGTGCACTTTGTTGACGCAGGGTACAATGTCATTTCGATGCCAAGGGTGGAGGATATGGCGGGGTAGGCCAAAACTCTGGTGACCAAGGGCCATAGTCTGCGGTTTTGCGGTATTATGGCGCAATTTTCTCGCAGCGCTGAGTGAAATAGGATGCCAAAACATTCGATTGGAAGATATATAGCTAAACAATTTCAAGCCGTTAAAGGCCGCGACAATTGCTTTAGGGCACTTCTTCTGTTCATTTTAATCCAGTGGGTTATTGCTTTTTCAGCTTTGAGCTTAAGCGAAGGTCAAAAAATTGGCGAAGTGGGAACCGAGTTTATGCCCCTTTTCTATGGGGTTAGGATAAAAATATCCGATTTTTTGATGATA
>JAYVYA010000389.1:0-5670 GCA_043784745.1 Hyphomicrobiales bacterium | reverse complement strand
TCGGCCTGTGGCAGAAGGACGGCAAGGTGGCTGTCATTGCCAAAGATGGCACTGCCATTGACGCAATGCGCGATGACCGCTTTGCCGAACTGCCTTTCGTCGTCGGCGAAGGGGCCAACGAGCGCATTGCCGAATATATCTCGCTGCTGGACGCGGCCGGCGACATGCGCAGCAAAATCCGCGCGGGCACATTGGTCAGCGCCCGGCGCTGGAACCTGAAAATGTTCAACGGCATCGACGTCCGGCTGCCCGAAATCGCCCCGGCCCGCGCCGTCGCCCAACTGGCCGTGCTCGACCATGATGCGCGCGTGCTGGACAAAGACTTGGTCTGGATCGACCTGCGCCAGTCCGGACGGATGATTGCCCGTCTCTCGGCAGATGCAGCCGCCGCCCGCGCCGATGCTCTCGCCGCAAAAAAGCGCAGCAAGGCGGGCCAGACATGAGCATGACCATGCTTCCGCCCCGGATGAAAGCCCTGTCGGTTCGAAAAAGCGCCATTCTCTCGGTGCTCGACATTGGCACTTCCAAAATTGTCTGCTTGATTGCCCGGCTGCTGCCGATGGAAGCGTCCGACACCCTGCGCGGGCGCACCCACCGCTGCCGCATTCTCGGCATTGGCCACCAGCGCTCGCGCGGCATCAAGGCCGGTGCCGTCGTTGATATGGACGAAGCCGAGCAGGCGATCCGCCTCGCCGTCGATGCTGCCGAACGCATGGCCGGCGTGCAGGTCGAGAGCGTCATCGTCAATGCCACGGGCGGGCGCATCGGCTCGCAATTATTCCATGCCGACATCCACATCGGCGGCAAGCCGGTGAGTGACCACGACATTCACCGCGTGCTGGAAGCGGCCACCGCCCGCACCGCCACCCAGGGCCGCGCCGTGCTGCATGCCCTGCCCACCGGCTTTTCGCTGGATGGCACCAGCGGCATCCACGCGCCGCGCGGCATGATTGGCGAGGGGCTTGGCGCGGACATGCATGTCGTCAGCGCCGATGCCGCTGGGCTGCGCAACCTGATGCTGGCGGTGGAACGCTGCCACCTGAAAATTGAGGCGATTGTCGGCACCCCCTATGCCGCCGGCCTGTCGGTGCTGGTGGATGATGAATCCGGGATGGGGGCCGCCGTCATCGACATGGGTGCGGGCACAACCTCGATTGGAGTGTTTGCGGGCAATTGCCTGCGCCATGTCGATGCGGTGGCGGTTGGCGGCAACCACATCACCATGGATGTGGCGCGCGGGCTGAACACTTCGGTGGCTTCCGCCGAGCGGCTGAAAACGCTCTATGGCTCCTGCATCACCGCCGCCTCTGATGACCGCGAGAGCATTGCCGTCCACCAGGTGGGCGAGGATTCCGGCGAGCCTGGCCACATGCCCAAATCCCAGCTGGTGCGCATCATCAAGCCCCGGGTCGAGGAGATACTGGAACTGGCCCGGGACCGGCTGAAACTGGCAGGCTTTGCCGGGCAGGCCGGGCGGCGACTGGTGCTGACCGGCGGCTCCAGCCAGCTGACCGGCATGCAGGAGGCGGCGCGCCGCATCCTGTCGCCGCAAGTGCGGCTTGGCCGCCCGCTCGGCATTGAGGGCCTGCCCGAATCCGCCAAAAGCCCGGCCTTTGCCGCCTCGGTGGGGTTGATGGTTTACCCGCAAGTGGCGGGCATTGAACATTTTGAGCCGCGCCGGGCCGGGCTTTTGCCCGCCACCGGCACGGACGGCTACATCACCCGCGTCGGGCGATGGCTGAAGGAGAGTTTTTAACCCGCAGCGACTCAAAATGGCCCTCCGGCCATATCAATTTTGCCGCGAATCAGATTCCATACAACCGGGTTCCCTCGGGCACCCAAACATCGAGAGGCCAAGCGATGACAATCAATCTCAAGGGACCGGAGCTCCGCGAACTCAAGCCCCGCATCATGGTATGCGGCGTCGGCGGCGCTGGCGGCAATGCGGTCAATAACATGATCGAATCGGGCCTGGCGGGGGTCGATTTCATCGTCGCCAATACCGACGCCCAGGCTCTGGCCAAATCCAAGGCCGAGCGCATCATCCAGCTCGGCTTGCAGGTCACGGAAGGTCTGGGCGCAGGCTCGCAGCCCGAGGTGGGCCGCGCAGCCACCGAGGAAGCGATTGAAGAAATTCGCGACCACATGCAGGGCGCGCACATGGTGTTCGTCACCGCCGGCATGGGTGGCGGCACCGGCACCGGGGCTGCCCCCGTCATCGCCCGCATTGCCCGCGACATGGGCATTCTCACCGTCGGCGTCGTCACCAAGCCGTTCCAGTTTGAAGGCCAGCGCCGCATGCGCACCGCCGAGCAGGGCATTGTCGAATTGCAGAAGGCGGTTGACACGCTGATCGTCATCCCCAACCAGAACCTGTTCCGCGTCGCCAACGAGCGCACCACTTTCGCCGATGCCTTCGCCATGGCCGACCAGGTGCTCTATTCCGGCGTGGCTTGCATCACCGACCTGATGGTCAAGGACGGCCTGATCAACCTCGACTTTGCCGACGTGCGCGCCACCATGCGCGAGATGGGCAAGGCAATGATGGGCACCGGGGAAGCCTCCGGCGACAAGCGCGCCATCCATGCCGCCGAAGCCGCCATCGCCAACCCGCTCCTCGATGAAGTGTCGATGAAGGGCGCGCGCGGCCTGCTGATCTCGATCACCGGCGGCAATGACCTGACCCTGTATGAAGTGGACGAAGCCGCCAGCCGCATCCGCCAGGAAGTGGATGACGATGCCAACATCATTCTGGGCGCAACCTTTGACGAAAGCCTGCAGGGCATTGTCCGCGTTTCCGTCGTGGCCACCGGCATTGACACGCCAGCGGGCGGGCGCGACACCGAAACCGAGAACCGTATTGCCGAAGTAACCCAGCGCCTGCGCGCCCAGACCATCGCCCGCCAGCAGGAAGCGCTGCCGTTGCGGCCGGTTGCAGCCGAAGTCGTGATCGCGGCACCGGTCATGGTTCAGCCCGAACCGGCCCCGGTACCCGTCTATGAAGCGGCACCGGTGATGCACTATTCCGCCCCGGCACCGCAGGCCGACATGCCCGCCTCCGTTTTGCAGGAAGTGCAATTGCGCCCCGTAGCCCCGCGCCCGATGCTGTTTCAGGAACCGGCGGCTCCGGCCCCGCAGATGCGCGAGGAGCGGCCGGCTGGCCCGTTTGTGCCGCCCCAGGCCGAACAACCGTTTGTGCGCCCGCAGCGCCTCCCGCAGATTGAAGATCTGCCCCGCCCCGTGCAGGAGCAGATGCGGGCCCACCGCGGCGAGACCCAGGCGGCACCCGCTGCCGAAACCAAACGCCGCACCCTGATGGACCGCCTCGCCCATTTCGGCCTTGGCCGGACCGACGAGCCGCAGGCCGCCGCGCCCCGTGCCACCAGCCCGGTGGCCCAGCAGCCGCGCCCGATGGCGCAACCGGTACAGCCGCGTGCGCCCCAGCCGACCCCCGTGCACCAGGAATATGCCAAACGCCCAGCGCCGCAGCCGGCCCCGCGCCTCGCCCAGGCCCCGCTCGACAACCACGGACGAATCAACCAGGCCCAGCGCCCGGTGGAGGATGACCAGCTGGAAATTCCCGCTTTCCTGCGCCGCCAGGCCAACTGACCGGCCTTGACCGGCGGATACAAAATTTGGCCTGCCCGGGAACCAGGGCAGGCCATTAACATGTTGAAAATGTGGCATAAATTGACTGGGCGTCGCAAGTTGTCCCCAAAGCAGCCACATTGTTACAATGCGTAAGAAACAGTGATTTGGTGCCAAACGGCCCGAGGCTTATGATCCGGTTATGAGTTGGGGAGATTCGCGTCGCCCCGCTGTGAACGGAAAGACAGATGCCCGGGGTTGATTTTGCAGCACCTGCGGCGGGTTTTGGAGTGGTGGTTTATGCGGCACGGTCAACAAACCACGTTGCGCTCCAGCGTCACGCTCTGCGGCAGGGGCGTGCACAATAACCAGCCCGTTCGCCTTGTTTTGCACCCAAGTGATTCCAGTACCGGCATTTCCTTCCTGCGCACCGGCCTGCCCAATGGCCGCGAGCGCTATGTCGAAGCCAGATGGTCCGCCGTGACCATGACACAATTATGCACCGTTGTCGGCGATGCTTCGCAGGCCAGCGTCTCGACGATTGAGCATTTGCTCGCCGCCCTCGCTGGTCTGGGTGTCGACAATGCCCTGATCGAGATTGACGGTCCCGAAGTGCCGATCATGGACGGCTCCGCCGCCGAATTCGTTGCCGCGATTGATTCGGTGGGCCTTGTCTCCTATGCCGCCCCCCGCAAGTTCCTGAAAGTGCTGAAGCCGGTTCGCATCACCCATGGCACCGGCTTCTCTGAACTACGCCCGGCCTCAAAAGGCTTCCGCCTGGAGGTCGAGATTGACTTTGCCTCGTCGCTGATTGGCCGCCAGAAGCATGTGATTGACCTCTCGCCCGAGCGTTTCCGCCGCCAGATTGCCCGCGCCCGCACCTTCGGCTTCGTGAGCGATGTCGAGCGCCTGTGGCAGGCCGGGTTTGCGCTGGGTTCCTCGCTCGACAACAGCGTTGGAATGGATGAGGAGCGTGTCCTCAACCCGGAAGGCCTGCGCTATCCCGATGAGTTCGTGCGCCACAAGACGCTGGATGCCGTGGGTGATTTGGCACTGGCCGGCAATCCGATCATCGGTGTCTACCGCTCCTATCGCGGTGGCCACAGGATGAATGTCGCGGTGCTCGAAGCCCTGTTCGCCGACGAGAGCGCCTACACCTATGTCTCCGATGCGCCGCACCGCGAGCCGGGCCGTGCCGATATCGGGTTTTCCGTTGCCCCGGCTTTCGCGCCGGAAACCCTGTAGCCTGTGGCCTATTGGCAACATGCGGACACAATTGCGGAATTGTGACGGGAGGATGCCGGGTAAACTTTTCTGTGCCACAATCGCCCGGCAATGACAGAATTCAAGCCAGCCAGTAGCTTCGCGGCGAAACTTGTTATATATCTTCCGCGAAATGACTGATCCGGGCCTTCCTGCCAATTGAGTGGAAACGCATGTCGCCAGCAAATCCTGCCCGCCGCCTTTGTTCCCTGGTCGCCATTGCCTGCCTCGGGGCCATGCTTTCGGGCTGCTCGACCATTGAAGGGCTGAACCCTTTCGGCGGTGGCGAAAAATACGAGACCAAGCTGCTGGCCGATGTGCCCGCCGAGGACATTTACAACCAGGGCCTCGCCCGGCTGAATACCAACGACTCGGATGGCGCTGCCAAGAAATTTGGCGACCTGGAAAAGCAGTATCCTTTCTCGCAATGGTCGAAAAAAGGTCTGCTGATGACCACTTTCGCCCAATTCAAGGGTGCGCATTATGATGATGCGATTGCCTCCGCCAACCGCTATTACAACCGCTACCCTTCTTCGCCAGACGCGCCCTATGCGCTCTATCTGGCCGGCATGTCCTACTACAACCAGATTCCCGACATTTCGCGGGATCAGGAAAATGCCGAGAGGGCGCTGACGCTGTTCAAGACCCTGATCGAGAAGCACCCCAAATCTGAATATGTCGAGGATGCAAGGTTCAAGATGCAGGTAGCGGCGGACCAGCTGGCCGGCAAGGAAATGTCGGTCGGCCGCTATTACCTGCAGCGCCGCAATTTCACCGCCGCAATCAACCGCTTCCGTGAAGTGCTCGGCAAATATCAGC
>JAYVYA010000388.1:0-6709 GCA_043784745.1 Hyphomicrobiales bacterium | reverse complement strand
TTGTTGCCGCCGCCGTGCGCAATGGGCTGGAATTGTCCGGCAAAGACATTGCCAGGGTGCGAATTGTCGCCTCCGGTGCCGGCGCGGCGGCGCTGGCCTGCCTCAACCTGCTGGTATCGCTGGGTGCGCGGCTGGAGAACATTTTCGTCACCGACCTTGAAGGCGTCGTCTATGAGGGCCGCGAAAAACTGATGGACCGATGGAAATCTGTGTTTGCCCGCAAGACCGCCATGCGGACGCTTGCCGAAGTGATCGAGGGGGCCGACGTGTTCCTCGGCCTCTCTGCCGGCGGTGTGCTGAAACCGGCCATGGTCGCCAGCATGGGCGAAAAACCGCTGATTTTGGCCCTCGCCAATCCCAACCCCGAAATCATGCCCGAAGCAGCGCAGAAAGTCCGCCCGGACGCGATGATTTGCACCGGCCGCTCGGATTATCCCAACCAGGTCAACAATGTCCTGTGCTTCCCCTACATTTTTCGCGGCGCGCTCGATTGCGGCGCAACGACGATAAACGAGGAAATGAAGCTGGCGGCGGTGGAGGCGATCGCCGCGCTGGCCCGCGAAGCGCCGTCCGATGTGGTCGCCAAAGCCTATGGCGGCGAGGCCAGCCTGTTCGGCAAGACCTCGCTGATCCCCTCGCCGTTTGACCCGCGCCTGATTCTGCGGATTGCCCCCGCCGTTGCCGAAGCAGCGGCAAAAACCGGTGTGGCGACGCGGCCCATTGCTGATCTCGCCGTTTATGCCGAGAGCCTGCAACGCTTTGTCTTTCGCTCCGGCCTGACCATGAAGCCGGTATTTGCCGCCGCCAGGGCCGCCCCCAAGCGGGTGATTTACGCTGATGGCGAGGACGAGCGTGTGTTGCGTGCGGCGCAGGTCGTGCTGGAAGACGGGATTGCCGTGCCAATCCTCGTCGGCCGCCCCTCCGTCGTGGAGAGCCGCCTTGCCCGCTTCGGCCTGTCGATCCGCCCCGGCAAGGATTTTGAGCTGGTCAATCCCGATGATGACCACCGCTACCGCGATTATGTTGCCTCCTACAGCGCCATAGCCGGGCGGCGCGGCATTACGCCGGATGCGGCGCGCGGGCTGGTGCGCACCTCCAATACGGTGATTTGCGCCTTGGCCGTGCAGCGCGGCGACGCCGATGCGATGATTTGCGGGCTGGAGGGCCGGTTCCAGTCCAAGCTGAAACATATCAGGGACATTATCGGCCTTGCGCCCGGCGTGCACGAGCTGGCGGCGATGAGTCTGATGATCACCAGCAAGGGCGCGTTCTTTTTCGCCGACACCCATGTCCAGGCCAATCCAAGTGCGGAAGAGATTGCCGATATTGCCGTGCTTTGTGCCGAACAGGTGCAGCGCTTTGGCATTGTCCCAAAAATCGCGCTGGTGGCCCACTCGGATTTTGGCGATTCCGACACGCCCGCCTCCCTCAAGATGCGCCGTGCCGTGCAACTGGTCCGCGCCCGCGCGCCCTACCTTGAGATTGATGGCGAAATGCAGGCCGAGACCGCGCTGATGCCGCTGATCCGCGAGCACAAGTTGCCGGGATCATCCCTGAAAGGTGAAGCCAATCTCCTGGTCATGCCCGATCTCAGCGCCGCCAACATCGCCTTCTCGCTAACTAAAGTGCTGGCGGACGCCTTGCCGGTTGGCCCCATCCTGATCGGCCCGGCCAAACCCGCCCATGTGCTGACCGACTCAGTGACTGCGCGCGGGGTGGTCAACATGACGGCGATAGCGGTGGTGGAGGCTCAGGGGGTGGGCAAGATTCAAAGTCAAACCGGTTGACCGCAAATCAAGCGTCTGGTGTTTGATTTGCGGCTATTTTTGATTTGATATCGCAAGCAAGCGCTTGGCCAAAGCCCGCAATTGCGGCCTGCTGCGGATCACGGTTTTCAAACGTTCCTTCGCCACCACCGGCCATCCGCGCCACGACAGCGCCAGCGTCATCTCGCGCAATTCCAGGGGTGACACCCCCATCCGGCGCTTGTAGGCATAATCGCCGATGGTGAAATCAAACATGTGGAAACCCTCGCCATGCAGCATCTGCATCGTGCGCTCGATCAGCAGGCGACCGGGCGAGCAGGTCTTCCATTTGGCTCCGGCGGTGGAGAGGCGGACCATGGCGTAATGCTCCCCCTCCGCGATACCCAGAAGGGCGGCAATCACCTCCTCGCCCACGGTCAGGGCGGTGAGAATGGCACCGCCCTCCGCCACGAGCTGGTCATAGAACGCTTCGCTTTCCGGCTGGTCCAGAATATAGGGCAGGCCCAGTTCGCCAATGCGCTCGCGCTGCTGGATTTTGAGCTGCGCGTAGATGCGAGCGATTTCGGCCCGCTCGGTAAAGCGCCGGAATTGCGCGCCGTCATGCTTGAGGAAGACGCGCAGGCTGCGCTCCAGCTCCTTGCGGAAGGTGCGCTCCAGTCCCCGGTGCCAGTCCTCCCACGCACCAGGCATATGGAGAATATTGCCGGCGAGAGTGGAGGCGCGGGAGTGTGGCAGCAGTGCCAGCGGGTTGGGCAGATGCCCGACCATGACAGGCATTTTGCCAAAGTGCAGCACATCCGCCATTGGAAGCGCCGCCCGGATCGCCTTTATTATTCCCTGCGCGCCCGTGGCATCGCGCGGAGCGGCGGCACCCAGAATTGGCGCGTTATAATCTGTCAGCCCGGCATCGGCGAAAGCGATCACTTGCAAACCGCCTTCGCGGCAGCGCACCAGCGGCAGGGCCATGACGGACGCGCCTGCCTGCGTATCTGCCACAGTTACCAGCAAGGGTTGGAAGTTTTCAGCCCGGTGAGCCGCATACCAAGGGCCAAGCCAGTTGCGGCGCTGGAATGGCAAAGCGGCCCCCTGCTCTGCCATCTGCTCCCACAGATTTGCCACTTGCGAATAGTCTAAGGCAACACTTGCGACAAAGCCCGCCGGCTTTGCCGTGGCGGCGCGGGCCTTTGCCTGTTCAACCGTGCCAGCAAGTGTCATGGATCAAGCGGCCTTGATATCGGCGATGGCTTCAGGTTTTGACGGGTCCAGCCGGAAATCGGGCGTGCGGCGGGCGCGCTTCTTGTCACCATTGGCGGTACGCTTCAGCACTTTTTGCAGCACCGCCTTGGTCCAGAACGAGGGGCCTTTGGTCAGGTGGGTTGCGGGGGCAATGCCCAGCTTGGAGCGCATTAGGCCGTTGGCAACCGTCACCATATGGTGGCGGCGGATGTCCTGCGTAAAATATTCCAGCGTCATCGACACATTCAGGCAATCGTGGTTGTCGACGCGGTGCGGGGCATTCAGCGGCCAGGTCGCCATGTCTCCGGGCTGGAGATCGAACACCACGGCATGCTCGTCATACCACGGCTGGTAGGCCATGTTGACCTCGACACCGCTGAGCGCAATCGCTTCCATATGCTCTGGCCGCATGAAGGGGGCGGCGGCGGGATAGACATAGACGCGCTTGGTGCCGCGAATCTGCCAGAGCGACTGGCCGGGCAAATCGGCGTGATACAGCGTGCGCGACTTTGGCGAGGAGATCAGCACGCCGATCTTGCGGGTGAAAGTGTCAAACCCCGGCATGCGCCCGGCCAGCTCGTCAAAAATCTGGTCGAGCAAATCGCCATAGCGCTTGTCAACAATGGGCAGGTTGCGCAGATTGAGCCAGACGCGGCCCTTGGCAATGGCGGCCATGATTTCCGGCCCGGATAATTTGCCAATTTCACCTTCGCGCCAGGTGCCGCGCTCGCCATGCTCGCCCCATTGTAGCAATTGATAATGCTCGCGCGGATAGGCCTCCAGCACGCCTGCCAGCGATTCGTTGCTGAACAACTCATGGCTGTCGAGGCGATGCTTGAGGCAGACCGGCGCTTGGCCCCACACCTGGGCATGCCGGTCCTGCCAGTGCGTGAAAATTGGGTTGGCGACCATGTTTCCCCTCCAGGAGGCGTGCCAGCGCGGGCGGCGCTAGCAGAGCAAATGACTGACAATAACGTATCACACCAACATTATTCCAACAGGTAAAACATTGATTAATGTTAAAATCCAAACAAATTTCGAATTACAAGCATACCGCAGCTGCCTGTGGTATGTAATCAGATATTATTTTTGTGGACTCGCCTTTTAGTTTAAAGGTTTGATTCACAACTGCCAGCTTGGTAATTCTTGTTCAAAAAAGGCTTGAAAATGGTTAACGGAAGCAAATTTCGGGCGGTTTCGCGGCGTGAAACCTTTGCGCTGTTTTCGGCCGGAATCATTGGCGCGTCGATGCCGCTGGTGCTGGCGGATGCGCCTTTGCCGGCCGGCGTCGGCCTGCCCGCCCGCGCGGTGCAGGCGGACAAATCGCTGGGCGAGATAGCGGCGGCGGCGGGCATCCTGTTCGGGGCGTCAATTGGCCATGACATTCCCGCCGACTATGCCGGGCTCTATGCCCGCGAAGCGCGGATACTGACTACCGACCGGGCGCTGAAATTCGACTTTCTGCGGCCCACGCAGGAACGGTTCAATTTTGAACCGGCGGACAGCATCCTGGCCTTTGCCGACCAGCACGCAATTCCCCTTCGCGGCCATACTTTGGTATGGAACGAGAACCCGCCGGCTTGGCTCAAAGGCCTTAGCGGCCGTGATCTGGAGAAGCTGTTTGACGTCCATATTGAGACCGTGGCCAGCCGCTATGCTGGCCGCCTGCATTCATGGGATGTGGTCAACGAGCCATTCTGGCCGCAGCACGGCACGCCCGGCGGCTATCGCGACGGGCCGTGGTTCTCCGCCATGGGGGCCGCCTATGTGCCGCGAGCCTTCAAGCGGGTCCATGCCATCGACAAAGAGGTGAAGCTGTGCCTGAACGAAGCGCATTGCGAACTGGACAATGACTGGGGCCGGGGCATTCGTCCGTGTCTGCTCGGGCTGATCGACAGCCTGCTGGATCAGGGCATTCCGCTGAAAGCCGTGGGCCTGCAAGGGCATCTGGTGCCCGAATGGGGCTCCAATGCCGAAATGTTCCATGGCTATCTGGAAGAGGTCGCCAAGCGCAATGTCGACATTTACATCACCGAGCTGGACATCAGCGACAAGAGCTTTCCCACCGACCCGGCCGCGAGGGATGCAGCGATTGCCGCGCGCTATGGCGAGTTTTTGCGCAGGGTGCTGACCATTCCCAAAGTGAAAGTGGTGCAGACCTGGCAATTGGCCGACAAATATTCGTGGTACCGGGATCGCGAGACAATGGCCCGGCCTTTGCCGTTTGATGACAGTTTGCGGCCCAAAAAGGCCCGCGACGCCATTGCCGCAGCCTTCCGGCAGCGCATCGTTTAACAAAACTTCCGGCATGGTGAACGATTGGTTAGGCTTTTTGGCTAATGAATGGTGAGCGGAAGCTGCGCCCTGACGGATGCAGCCTCCGGTTTTTGCAGGGCGCGTCCCGCCAGCAAGACACCAGGATGCTCTTGTGCCGCTTAACGCAGTCAGTCACCAAAAAACAGCTTCCGGCATGGGGCAGGTGCCCGTGCCCGGCCTCGCCGCTCCGCGCCTTGCTGGCGGGGAAGGGGCTAATCTACGCGAGTTGATTGCCATCATCAGCCGCTGCAGGCGCGGCATTCTGGTCGCCGCCGCTGTTGCCGGGGCGCTCGGGCTGGCCTATGTGCTGGCCACACCAAAGGCCTATACCGCCACCGTCTCGATTCTGGTGGACGGGCGCACCCGCACGCCGCTTGGCGGCGAACCCGCCACCAATCTCAGCGCCCCCGACACCGCGCTGATTGAAAGTCAGGTGCGGGTTCTGGCCTCCGACGCGATTTTGCGCCGCGTAGTGGCGCGCGAAAAACTGGGGGATGATTTGGCCTATGGCCCGGCGGCGGCGGGGCTTTTGTCGAGGCTGCTGGGCAGCGGCAGTTTGACCCCTGATACGCAGGAAGCCCGTGCAGCCCGCGCACTGGCCAATTTGCGCCGCAATGTGACGGTCAAGCGCTCCGAGCGCACTTATGTGATGGATGTGGATGTGACGGCGGCAGACGGCATTACTGCCGCGCGCCTCGCCAATGCCGTCTCCTCCGCCTACATCGTCGATCAGGATGATTCAAAGGCCGAGGCGGCCCGGCGCGATACCGAGGCGTTGAACGCCCGCTTGCTGGATTTGCAGCAAAGACTGGTGCAGGCGGAAAACCGTGTGCAGGCCTACAAGGAAAAGAACCAGATTTTTGATGCCAACGGCAAGCGCATCAATGAGCAGGAGCTGGCCGACGGAACCACGGCGCTGACCGCAGCCCGGACCAAAACGGCCGAGGCCAAGGCGCGGCTGGACCAGATCCAGCGCATGGTTGCCTCCGGCAAATCGGTCGAAATGGTCACTGAGGCGCTCAAATCACCCGCGATTGACCGGCTGCGCGGCCAATATACCGACATTGCCCGGCAGGAAGCCAATTACCGCACCACGCTGGGGGATCGCCACCCCGCACTGGTCGAGACGATGAACCAGGCCCGCGAGGTGCGCGGGCTGATCAATGCGGAACTGAAGCGCATCGCCGCCGCCGCCGCCAATGATTACCAGTCCGCCCGCGACAATGAGACGGCGGTGGGCCAGCAGGTCGGCACGCTGAAAAAGAATTCGACAGCGACATCGCAGGCAGCGGTGGAATTGCGCGAGCTGGAACATGATGTCGATGCCAGCAAAATCGTCTATGAGAAATTTTTGCGCGCCCGCGAGACGGTCGGGGATACGGGGCTGGACG
>JAYVYA010000387.1:0-28206 GCA_043784745.1 Hyphomicrobiales bacterium | reverse complement strand
GGATGAAATTTATAGCGCAGGCCTGATCATGACCCTGGAACGTCCTTCACTTTGGCGGCACCCTCATCCGCTGCTGTTGGCGTCAGGCAGCCCAACACGACGGGTACTGTTAGAAGCCGCCGGGGTACCGATAATTACCCGGGTCCCATTGATCGACGAGCGTGCGATTGAGGCTCGTGCGGCCACGCCGGGGGCTGCTGAAAGTGCGGTTGCAAGCCAGCTGGCCACAGCGAAAGCTGCCGCCGTCGCTCCCTTTGCCGCAACCCACCAGATCGTCCTGGGGGCTGACCAGACCCTTCTGCTGGGCAAAGAACCCTTTCACAAACCGTCAGGCCGGGCGGGTGTTGCGACCCAGCTTATGAAGCTGTCAGGAAAAACCCATATCCTGCATTCGGCTATTGCAGTCTTCCAGGACGGAGAGGAGATTTTTTCGGCGGCCTCCAGTGCGTTCATGACCATGCGTATATTGTCGCCTGAGTTTATAGAGCATTACATATCCATAGCTGGCGACGGAATATTGGGTTGCGTTGGCGGCTACCAACTTGAGGGTGTCGGGATTCATCTGTTTGAGAAAGTCGAAGGCGATCAACCGGCGATTTTGGGTCTGCCGCTCTATCCCCTGCTAAAATTCCTGCGTGAAACAGGATATCTTGCAGGCTGACGGGCACTCTGATTTGAATAGCCGATGTTAATTCTTGGTTTGACCGGCTCGATCGGTATGGGCAAAACGACGGTGGCGAATATGTTCCGCCAAGCGGGCATACCTGTGCACGATTCAGATGCTGTAGTTCACTCACTTTATGCGGGTGATGCAGTGCCGCTCATTGAGGCTTCTTTTCCCGGCACCACCCGCAGCCACGCGGTGGATCGCGCCCTCCTCGGCCAGCTTGTCCTCGGCAATGCCGCCGCCATGAAGAAGCTGGAGGATATTGTGCACCCGATGGTTGCCAGACACCGCAAGCAGTTTCTGCTGGAAGCCTTCGCGCAAGGCCATGAATGCGTTGTCCTCGATATTCCGCTCCTGTTTGAAACCGGCGCAGAAGGTTTGGTTGATCGGATAATTGTCGTTTCGGCCTCACCAGCGATTCAAAGGGCGAGGGTTTTGGCGCGTCAAGGAATGAGTGCAGAAAAGTTTGACCAAATCCTCACGCGTCAATTGCCTGATGCAGAAAAACGTGACCGTGCAGATTTCGTCATTCACACCGACTTCCCGAAGGACCAGACCAGGCGGCAGGTGCAACAGGTTATTCGCGAGTGTGCCGAGATCCAAGGAGCCAAATACCGTGCGTGAAATTGTCCTGGACACAGAAACCACCGGTCTTGATCCCGCAAGCGGGCACCGTATCGTTGAAATTGGCTGCATTGAACTGGTAAATTCGATCCCTACCGGCAAGGGTTTTCACGAATACCTGAATCCGCAGCGGGATATACCCGAAGAAGCCTTCCGCGTGCATGGCCTGTCGCTGGAATTTTTGAGCGACAAACCGCTTTTTTCCGGGCGCGCCGTAGCTTTCCTCGCTTTTCTGCAAGATGCGCGTCTGGTGATACATAATGCCGAGTTTGATATGAAGTTCATCAACGCGGAACTGGCGCGAGCCGGTCACCCGATTATTGGCATGGACCGTGTTACGGACACCCTGTTGCTGGCGCGGCGCAAGCATCCTGGTGTTCCCAACAGTCTGGATGCGCTTTGCAACCGCTATCATATCGACAATTCACGCCGCACGAAGCACGGCGCACTGCTGGATTCGGAAATTCTGGCGGAGGTCTATATTGAACTCACTGGCGGATACCAAAAAACACTTGAGCTCGGTACCGCCAAAATTCGCACCGCCCAGCTTGCCAGGAAGATCGTGGCCGGTCGCCCAGCAGAACTTTCAAGCAGTTTGACAACCGCCGAAGCGACAGCTCATTTGGCCTTCGTGGCGGAGCTTGGCGAAAAAAGCGTCTGGCGATCCTACCTCCCGCCGGGAAATCCGGACCGCCAGCAATGAGCTTTGTTTCCAGTTACGATGCGAGGGAGGGCTGGCCCTGCTGCGCCGCCAGGTTCTGCCGGTAGAGGGCCTGAAAGTCGATCGGGTCGATATACAAGGGCGGAAACCCGCCATTGCGGACCGCCTCGGCAATGATCTGCCGGGCAAAAGGAAACAACAGGCGTGGACACTCAATCATTACCACGGGATGCATCTGCTCGGCGGGAATGTTCTTGACCCTGAACACGCCGCCGTAATCAAGCTCAAACTTGAAAAGTGTTTCAGCGCCTTCTCCGGCTGTGCCTTCCAGAACCAGATTCACTTCAAAGTCATTCTCGGCCAGCTGGCGGGCATTGACGTTGACCTGGATGGAGATATTGGGACCCTTCTCCTGTGGACCCAGCGAGCGTGGCGCATTGGGGTTCTCAAACGACAGGTCCTTGGTGTATTGCACCAGCGCATTGAGTTGGGGGGCGTTGTCGGTCGCGGAACCATTGCTTGCTGAATCGGCCATATGTGTTCTCCCAAAATTTTGCGAACGCCGGGACGCGGCTTCACCAGTCCGGCGCAACACGCCTTGTATGTTTGGCGCGCGACGAAAAGCGTCAGGCGGGTAACACGGATAGCTTGCTATCACAAGATGTCGGGTGCTTGCTTGGTGATTTTTGGACGGCGCGGCCGGGGCATATTTTGTGCGGGCAAATTGGCATTAACCTCGCGCCATTCCCCGGGCGAGAGATCAATGGAGTCGTTTGGCGGAGAGGGTTCTTGCCCCGGCTTGCCGCCGAACCGGCGAGCAATCCATTGCCGCATCGACGGCGCAGCCAGCGTCAAACCGATCAAATCCGAGACAAACCCCGGCAAAATCAGCAAAATCGCTCCAAGTGCGGATAAAAACCCGTCCAGAATATGACCATCTGAAAAGCTTCCTCTACCGAGAGCTTCGCGCAGGTGACGGGCCGCGCCGCGCCCCAGATTTCGCAAGATCACAATGCCAAGAATCATCGTTCCCAGACCGAGCAGGATTGCTCCAGCAATTCCGGCGAAATGCGCAACCAGCAAAAATGCGGCATATTCCAGCAGCAGCCAAAAGCACAAGCCAAGGAGCATAGAAGGGGGCCGGCGGATCATGTTTTGGAAAACCACGTTGGTCAAAGCGGACGAAAATGCGGCGCTTGCCGGAAAGAAAACCGAATGTTACCCAAAACCAAACTTGTTCCTATATGATGCTTGCAATGAGCATGCGCAACGAGCATGAAACCCGACCCGATTGTGGACCGAAGAAATGCGCGAATCGTTTGATGTAACCACACTTGTGTTGGTCGGGCTAGCGGTTTTTGTGCTTTGGAAGCTGTGGTCCGTACTCGGTGCCCGGACCGGAAATGAAAAACCGCCCTACGACCCCTTTGCAAAGTCGATCGCCAAGCAGGAAGCAAGCGGGGACCCGCTTCCGCTTCCTGGCAATGTTGTCCAGTTGCCCGGCGTGGGGGAGGAGACCAGCCTCAACCAGAACGACAATAATGCGGAACGCTGGAAGGCATTTGCAGAACCCGGATCGCGTGTCTGGATGGGGCTGGATGAAATCGCGAAGGCGGACCCAGGCTTTGTGGCATCGTCTTTCCTTTCTGGCGCGAAAAAAGCCTATGAATTGATCGTGACGGCTTTTGCTGCAGGCGATAGAAAGGGTCTTAAAAATTTGCTGGTCAAAGACGTTTACGACAGCTTTTTCAGCGCCCTTGCGGCGCGAGAAAGCAGGGGTGAAAAGGTCGAAATGACCTTCGTATCGCTGGATGATGCCAAAATTGAAGACGCTCAGTTTCGTATTCCCATGGCCCAGATCTCGGTCCGTTTTCTGGCCAAACTCATTTCCGCAACGCGCAGCAAGGATGGCACGATTATCGATGGCAGCGCCGACAAAATCGTTGACATGGTCGATATCTGGACCTTCGCCCGCGACATTGGCAGCCGGGATCCAAACTGGAAGTTGATCGCAACAGAAACGGGCCATTGAAAGCTGGCCTTTTATGAGAGCGCCTCGAAAATATGCGGCTTTCGGCCAATCGGCCGGGTCAGGGTGCCCGCTTCTGGAATCTGCAGCCTTTTCCGAACTGTGTGGTTTTGAGACCGATGATTTGAGCGAAGCGCTGGCGGTTTTCCGCCACAGTGCCAGGGCGTTTCTGGCCGGCGTTGAGGCAACAAGACCTGCCCAGCCGATGGAAGCCGAGTTTGCGAGTATCTGCGAACTCGCCGAAAAACGCTCGGCAAATATTTCCGCAGCCGGCGCCCGACAATTTTTTACTGCCCATTTTACGCCGTGCCGTGTCCGGACCGATGCCAAACCCCATCAAGCAGTCAATGGATTTCTGACCGGCTATTACGAGCCCGAAGTCGAGGGGACCTTGACCGCAAGCCCCGGTTTTAGCGAGCCCGTTCTGGCGCGCCCGGAGGATCTGATTACTTTTGCCTTGGGCGCTGGCCAAATTAGTCTTCGGCCGGAGTTGTCTGCCGGACGCCAGTCTGGCGCAGGAAAAATGCTGCCATACTGGGATCGTCATCAAATCGAGTCGGGCCAGGCTGGCGGCACTTTTATCCCGATCGTCTGGCTTCGGGACGCTGCGGAAGTGTTTCTATGCCAGGTCCAGGGGTCGGCGCGCGTCCATCTGCCCGGCGGGGACATTTTGCGGCTCGGCTATGCCGGACGCAGCGGGCATCCCTATACCTCGATCGGGCGGATTTTGATTGAATCTGGCGAGATTGCCCAAAGCGAAATGTCTTTGGCCAGCCTGAAACACTGGATACGCAGCGCGGGCCAGTTGCCGGGCCAGAGGGGCCGCTTGTTGATGCAACGCAATCGGTCGTATGTATTCTTCAAGGTTGATACCCGGATCGGCCCGCATGACGGGCCCGTCGGCGCGGCCGGCATTTCCCTGTCTCCGGTGCGGTCCATCGCAGTAGACCGCAGCCTGTGGCACTACGGCCTGCCGTTCTGGGTGGATGCCCGGCTGCCATGGAAAAGCACCGCGCCGGAGCCATTTCAACGCCTGATGATCGCCCAGGATACCGGATCGGCGATTGTTGGTCCGGCAAGAGTCGATATTTTTTTTGGTTCCGGCGAAGAAGCTGGCAAACTCGCTGGTGGCATTCGGCATAGTGCTTGCGTTCATGTGCTCCTTCCCAACCAGCAGGAGCGGCAAGATGCGTGACAAAGCAGAAGCACCAAGATCCTCCCGTCTGCGTCGCCTGAGTCGCGAGGAAATAGAGTTGTGGCAACAGGTTGCCGGGACGATCAAACCCCGACCGGGGTCCCGTCTGCCTGAACTGCCCGCGGCCACAGCACCTGACGCCAAAATAGTCGCCCAAAAGCCGGAACGTGTTCGCCCAAGGGCACCTACAGCAGCTGGTTACTCACCCCCCGCCACACAACCCAAGGCCGCAGCCCTGCCGTTGGCACCTCTGGAACGCCGCCTGAAGCAGCAATTGCTGCGTGGCCGCTCGTCCATTGATCAAGTACTCGATTTGCACGGTTTGCGGCAGGCAGAGGCGCATTATCGCCTCCAGCATTTTTTGCTGCGAGCACAGGCAGATGGCGCGCGGGTTGCTCTGGTGATCACCGGCAAGGGCAAGCCTGGCCTTTCAGATTACGAATTTAAAATGGAAGGCGGCATTTTGCGCCGTCTGGTGCCACACTGGCTGCGCGCTCCGGAATTGCGCGGGCAAGTGATCGGATTTGAGGAAGCTGGCAGCGGTCACGGCGGTTCAGGTGCCCTCTATGTCCGCATCCGGCGGCATGAGCGCAGCCGCTGAATGGCCTGCCGTGAACTTGACGGCACGGACTTCCGGTGCAAGACACGCCGCGATTATGTTTCCTGACCTGAAAGTTCCATATGTCGCAAAGCTCCTATGACGCGCTCACCATTGGCAATGCTATTGTCGATATTATTGCCCGCGTGGATGATGATTTCCTGGTAAGGGAGAATATCCACAAAGGAGCCATGAATCTGATTGATGAGGCGCGGGCGCAATATCTTTCATCCATTATCGGCAGTGCCCGAATAATTTCAGGCGGTTCGGCGGCCAATACAGCTGCAGGTCTGGCCGGTTTCGGTGGCAGGGCAGCCTTTATTGGCAAAGTGAAGGCCGACCCTTCCGGTCACACTTTCATATCCGACATTCATTTGGCGGGTGTCGATTTTCGGACCGCTGCGACCAAAGAAGGCCCGGCAACTGCCCGGAGCTTTATTCTGGTAACGCCGGATGGCCAGCGCTCGATGAATACATATCTTGGTGCCTGCCAAAACCTCACCACCCATGACGTGGATGCTGAGCTTATCAAGAAATCCGGAATCGTCTATCTCGAAGGCTATTTGTGGGATCCGCCGGAAGCCAAGCGGGCCTTTTTGAAAGCCTCGGAAATTGCCCATGCCAATGGGCGGCGGGTGGCACTGACCCTGTCTGATTCATTTTGCGTCGATCGCTACCGGGACGAATTTCTGGAATTGATCCGTAGCCGAATCGTTGATATTGTATTTGCCAATTCCAGCGAACTGCACTCGCTCTACCAGACAGCGGATTTTGACACTGCTGTGTCAGCCTTGCAGGCGGAAAAGGTACTGGGAATTGTCACGCGTTCAGAGCTTGGCAGCATTGTGGTGACGCAAGATGCGGTTAAAATAGTACCAGCCCAACCGATAGCGGGGATTGTGGATACGACCGGCGCTGGCGATCTTTTCGCCGCTGGCTTCCTGTACGGCCTGTCCCGCAATTTTGCCCATGCCGAGTGTGCGCGGTTGGGATCAATTGCCGCGTCGGAAATCATTCAGCACATCGGTGCGCGACCAGAGGCCAATCTGTCGGAATTGGCCGCCCGGGAACCGGCGCAAGCCTAGAGTTTCCGCAATGCGACAGCTTCGATCTGGTGGTTTTCGCCTTTGGTGAGAACCAGACTGGCGCGGGCGCGTGTCGGTAATATATTTTCATGCAAATTGCGCAGGTTGATGCGCCGCCAGATGCCCAGCGCCGTTTCTTCCGCTTCCGAATCGTTCAGCTCAGCATATTTTTTGAAAAACGAGCGCGGATCTCGGAAGGCTGTTTCCCGCAAGCGCATGAAACGGGCGATATACCAGCGTTCGAGCGCCGCCTCGCTGGCATGCAGATAGACTGAAAAGTCGAAAAAATCAGATACAAAGGGAATTGCTTCATAATCTTTGCGGGGGCGGTTCGGCAGCAGCACATTCAGGCCCTCAACGATCAGGATATCCGGCCGGTCGATCACAATTTTCTGGCCTGGAATAACATCGTAAACCAGATGTGAATAAACCGGCGCCGAAACCTCCCGTCGCCCTGCCTTGATGTCGGATAAAAATTTCAAAAGGGCTGTTCCGTCATAGCTCTCCGGAAAGCCCTTTTTTTCCATCAGCCCGTCGCGCTCCAGCACTGCGTTAGGATGCAAAAAGCCGTCTGTTGTGACCAGCTCCACCTTTGGTGTGTTCGGCCAGCGGGACAGCAGGGCCTTAAGGACGCGCGCAGTTGTCGATTTGCCAACAGCGACCGAACCGGCCACGCCGATGATGTAGGGCACCTTGCCGTCGGTGGCTCCCAAAAACCGTTGCGTGGCCTTGTAGAGCCCTTGCGTTGCGGCGACATAGAGCGACAGCAAGCGCGACAATGGCAAATAGATTGCAACAACTTCCTCAATGGAAATGGGATCATTGGCAGATTGCAGTTTGACCAGATCCTCCAGCGTCAGCGTCAATGGCGTGTCGGAGCGCAGCGCTGCCCATTCTGTGCGGGTGAAGCAGCTGTAGGGAGAAAGCCCGGAGTCCGGGATGCCGCTTCGAGTCACTCGTTCACTCCTGTTCCCAATCCAACGCTTCACTCTTTGCGGGAAGCCTTTTCCTCATGGCCCGAGCGCAACGTGCGCCGTTCAAGCTCCGATATCACATCCTGTAACGAAACCGACCCGGCTTGAAGCACGACCAACAGGTGGTAGAGCACATCTGCGGCTTCATTCTTGATTGCCGTCCTGTCCCGCTCCATCGCCGCTATCACAAGCTCGAACGCTTCCTCGCCAAATTTTTTCGTGGAGCGGGCAATGCCGCCATCCAGAAGAGATCGCGTGTAGGAAGTGTCGGAAGGCGCGGCGGCACGTGAGGCGATCAAGCTCGCGAGAGAATCGAGGGTGAAAGCAGACATGGCAACTCGCGGCAAATGAGCGTTGGCATTAGCCGCTATAGCCATCCATCCGCATTTGCAAGCCTGCAGCGGCCATCCGCTCCTTGGCCTGGCGAATGGTGAACTCGCCGAAATGGAAAATGGAGGCGGCGAGCACAGCGCTGGCATGGCCGTCTCGAATGCCTTCGACCAGGTGCTCCAGAGATCCAACGCCACCGGACGCGATGACGGGGACGCAGACCGCATCCGAAATCGCCCGGGTCAGGGGGATATCGAAGCCAATCCGCGTGCCGTCGCGGTCCATTGAGGTCAACAGCAATTCACCAGCGCCGAGTTGGACCACCTCGCGAGCATAATCAATGGCATCAATCCCGGTGGGCTTACGGCCGCCGTGGGTAAATATCTCCCAGCGGTTGGGTCCAACGTTTTTGGCGTCAATCGCCACGACAATACACTGACTGCCAAATTTCTCCGCAGCTTGCCGGACAAAATTCCGGTCCTGCACGGCGGCGGTCATGATGGAGGTCTTGTCCGCGCCGGCCAAAAGCAGGTTGCGAATGTCGTCAAGGCTCCGAACACCGCCGCCCACGGTCAGCGGCATGAAGCACGCGGCGGCTGTGCGTTGCACTACATCAAGCATTGTCCCGCGATTCTCGTAGCTGGCGGTGATGTCGAGAAAGCAGAGTTCATCCGCCCCGGCGGCACCATAGGCGATGGCGCATTCCACCGGATCGCCAGCGTCGCGGAGATCGACAAAATTCACGCCCTTCACAACGCGACCGTCTTTAACGTCGAGACAGGGAATGACGCGGGATTTAAGCAAATGTTGCCTCCCGCGCTGCGCGGATCAGGGTCAGAGCCGCCAAAGAGTCAAGCCGCCCGTCATAAAGCGCGCGCCCGGTAATGGCTCCTGCCAGCCTGGCGCAGTCGGGCTTCAGCAACCGCTCCACGTCCTCAAGGCAAGCAAGTCCGCCGGAGGCAATCACCGGGATATTCAGGGCATGCGCCAGTTCCAGAGTCGCCTCAATGTTCAGACCCTTGAGAACACCGTCCCGGGCAATATCTGTATAGATGATGGCCGCTACGCCGGCATCTTCGAATCGAAGGCCAAGTTCGCGGGCGGTCATTTGCGATGTCTGCGCCCAGCCCTCGATCGCAACCAGACCGTCGCGGGCATCAATTCCAACAGCAATTTGTCCCGGATGCAGCCGCGCCGCCTCCCGCACCATATCAGGGTCACGCACAGCAGCAGTGCCGATAATGATGCGGCTGACCCCCTTGGCCAGCCAACCATCAATGGTGCGCATGTCGCGGATACCGCCGCCCAGTTGCACCGGCATTTTCACGGCTTTGAGAATGGCCTCGACCGCGAGCGCATTCACCGGCTTTCCAGCAAATGCGCCATCGAGATCAACGACATGCAGATATTCAAAGCCCTGAAGCTCAAAATCCCGGGCTTGCGCTGCAGGGTTTGTATTGAACACAGTGGCCTTGGCCATGTCGCCGTGAATCAGGCGCACACATTCGCCGTCTTTCAAATCAATGGCAGGAAACAGGATCATGGCCGCCACCTCAGGAAATTGGTAATGAGTTTTAGGCCAAGTGTCTGGCTTTTCTCGGGGTGAAACTGCGTGCCGACCATGTTGTCCCGACCCACAACGGCGGTCACAGCGCCGCCATATTCTGTGGTGGCAACGACCTGCGCGGGCTGGGCAGCCTGGAGGTGATAGGAATGGACAAAATAGGCGTGCAAACCGTGTTCACCCAGCTGGATACCTTCAAACACTGGATGCGTTTGCTGCAAGTCAAGCGTATTCCAACCCATATGCGGAATTTTCAGGGCTCGCGTCGCGGGTTTGATAGCAACCACATCTCCCTCAATCCAGCCCAGACCTTGGGTTGTGACATGCTCCAGCCCTCGCGATGCCATCAACTGCATCCCGACGCAAATGCCCAGAAAAGGCGTTCCCCTGCCAACAACCGCCTCATTCAGGGCCGCTACCAGGCCGGTCACAGCGTCCAGCCCGTGTCGGCAATCAGCAAACGCACCAACGCCTGGCAAGACGATTCTGTCCGCGCACCGGACGACATCGGGATCACAGGTGACCACAATTTTTTGCGCAGCACCGCATTCCAGTTGGCATCGTTCAAAAGCTTTCCGCGCGGAGTGGAGATTACCCGAACCGTAATCAACAATGACAACGCTCACATCAGCCCCCGTTAGCCGGAACGGGTGATTCGGCAATATGTTTGCGCCAGCGCGAAAAATACCGCCGTTCAACCTCGTCTATTTTTGCGCCGGTTACGACATCGGCAAACTGGAACTGTCTTCGCTCCAGTCTGGAGGCTTTAAGGCCTGCACCTTCAAAACCCAGGTAATAATCACCTAACGCGATCAGAATTACCGCGGCCGGAACACCGAGGCCCCATGATTTAACTGCTATGATAATCAGGAGGATAGCCAGAATATAGGCCGCAAGAGCCAGCCACAACCGGTTCCAGAACAACCATAAGGGGCCAAAGCCCAAAGCCGCCCAAGAAAACCCTTCCCGGACAAACAGGGTTCGGGTTGCCAAATCCGTCGCATTTTGCCCTTTTGGGGGCAAGTAAACCGAGTAAATTGCCATTTTTCACCGGTAAGTTCACAAAATACCTTTGGTCGAAGGCACACGGTCTTGCTGGCGCGGATCTACCGAAACGGCAATCCGCAGGGCCCGTGCCAAACCTTTGAACGCCGATTCCGCGATATGATGATTATTGACGCCGTACAGCGTCTCGATATGCAGCGTCATCGCCGCATTGATTGCGAACGCCTGGAAGAACTCGCGGACCAGTTCGGTGTCAAATTCCCCGATTTTGCTCCGTGAGAACAGGGAATTGAACACCAGAAACGCGCGCCCGGAAAAGTCTAGCGCCACCCGGGTCATCGTCTCGTCCATCGGCAGGTGTACATCGGCATAGCGAACGATACCGCGTTTGTCGCCAAGGGCTTCGCGGAAAGCCTGGCCCAGCGCAATCCCAACATCCTCAACCGTGTGATGCATGTCGATATGCAGGTCCCCTGTCGCCTTGATGGTCAGATCGACAAGCGAGTGGCGGGCAATCTGGTCCAGCATGTGGTCGAAAAAGCCAATCCCCGTCGAGATATCCGCCTGTCCGGAGCCATCCAGATTGATGTCGACGGAAATCACGGTTTCTTTGGTTTGGCGCTGGATGGTGGCTCGGCGCATGGGTCTGCCTGTTTTGGTGCAATCTCACGCGCTTGTAGCAAGTAGCTTGACCAATGACTACCCTGCCCTGTCGTGCCACTTGCAACACTGGGCCGCTCACCATAAATGCTGCACGTGCTCAAACCCGCGCTGGAATATTCATGCAACCGTTTTTTGCCGGTCAGCCCTTGGAAGGTCCAGCCTCCTGGCATGCCACAACAATTTTGATGGTTCGCAAGGGTGGGCAGACGGTGATCGGAGGCGATGGCCAGGTTAGCCTGGGTGCCACCATCATCAAGGGCAATGCCAAAAAAGTTCGCCGGCTTGCCAAAGGCGATGTCATTGCCGGATTTGCTGGTGCCACGGCGGATGCGTTCACCCTGTTTGAGCGGCTGGAAGGCAAGCTGGAGCAATATCCCGGCCAATTGGTCCGTGCCTGCGTCGAACTTGCCAAGGACTGGCGCACCGACCGCTATCTTCGGCGGTTGGAGGCCATGATGCTGGTGGCGGACAAAACGGCGGCTTTGGTGCTCACCGGTACTGGCGATGTGCTGGAGCCGGAAGCTTCCGACCACGGCAGCGTCATGGGCATCGGCTCGGGCGGCAATTATGCGCTGGCGGCAGGGCGGGCGCTGATCGCGACCGAGCTGCAAGCAGAAGATATTGTGCGACGCTCCATGTCCATTGCCGCCGATATTTGTGTCTATACCAACCGGTTGCTAGTGATTGAATCCATTGACCATTGATCGCGCCTTGAGCCGGATGCCCTCCACATGACCGATTTTTCTCCCCGCGAGATCGTTTCCGAACTCGACCGTTTCATCGTTGGCCAGAATGCCGCCAAGCGCGCCGTGGCGATTGCGCTGCGCAACCGCTGGCGGCGGTTGCAGCTGGAAGGCACAATGCGCGAAGAAGTGCTGCCAAAGAACATCCTGATGATCGGGCCCACCGGCTGCGGCAAAACCGAAATCTCGCGTCGCCTGGCCAAGCTGGCCAATGCGCCCTTCCTAAAGGTGGAAGCGACCAAATTCACAGAAGTTGGCTATGTCGGTCGCGACGTCGAGCAAATCATCCGCGATTTGCTGGAAATTGGCATATCCCAGGTCAAACAGGCCAGGCGCAAAGGCGTACTGGCCAAGGCGCAGATGGCAGCGGAGGAGCGCGTGCTGGATGCGCTCGTTGGCCCGGCTTCCACCCCCGCTACCCGCGAATCCTTTCGCAAGAAGCTTCGCGCAGGCGAACTGGATGACAAGGAAATCGAGATTGAGGTTGCAGCGGCCGGGTCGTCCATGCCGATGTTTGAGCTCCCGAACATGCCGGGGGCCTCCGTAGGCGCTATCAATCTGGCTGATTTATTTGGCAAGATGGGCCAGCGGCCAAAGCCGCGCTTGTCCACGGTACGCGATGCGCATGAACCGCTGATTGCCGAGGAAAGCGAAAAATTGCTTGATCAGGATCAGGTGGTGCAGGAAGCGATCCGGGAAGTCGAAAACAATGGTATTGTCTTCCTTGACGAAATCGACAAGATTTGTGCACGAGAGGGTCGCGGCGGGGCGGATGTGTCGCGCGAGGGTGTTCAGCGAGATTTGTTGCCGTTGATTGAGGGGACAAATGTCGCCACCAAGCATGGTTCCGTCAGAACGGACCACATTCTGTTTATCGCCTCCGGCGCATTCCACGTCTCCAAGCCATCCGATCTGCTGCCCGAATTGCAGGGCCGTCTGCCAATCCGTGTTGAACTCTCACCCCTCAATGAGGAGGATTTCCGCCGAATCTTGACCGAGACTGAAGCCAGTCTAATCAAGCAATACATCGCCCTGTTGCAGACTGAAGGGGTTGAACTGGAGTTTTCCGCAGACGCCGTGTGGGCCCTGGCCCGCGTAGCCGTGCAAGTTAATTCCTCTGTGGAAAATATCGGGGCCCGGCGTCTGCAGACGGTCATGGAACGGGTGCTGGACGAAGTCAGCTTTACAGCTCCGGACCGGTCAGGCGAGAAAATATTGATTGATGCCGCATTTGTTGAGAAAAATATTGGTGATCTGGCCCGCAACACCGACCTCAGCCGGTTCATCCTGTAAAACGTCCAACTTGCGTTCCGCAGCTGCGATTGCAATAAACCCGGCTCGGGCCGAAGGCTCGTGGAGCGAGGATGATGACGATTTTTCCACAAAGGGTTTTTTCCGGCGTTCAGCCCACCGGCAATTTGCATTTGGGCAATTATCTAGGAGCCATCAAGCGCTTCGTGCAATTGCAGGACACGCATGAATGCATCTTTTGCGTGGTTGACCTGCACGCCATTACTGTTCCGCAGAATCCGGTTAGCTTGGCCTCGAACATCAGGGAAGTCACAGCCGCCTTTATCGCCGCAGGCATTGATCCCAAAGCCCACATTGTCTTCAACCAGAGCCAGGTGGCCGAGCACGCTGAATTGGCCTGGGTGTTTAACTGCGTCGCCCGGATGGGCTGGCTGAACCGCATGACCCAGTTCAAGGAAAAGGCCGGCAAGGACAGGGAGAACGTCTCAATTGGCTTGTTTGCCTACCCGGCTCTGATGGCGGCGGACATCCTTGTTTATCGCGCCACCCACGTTCCGGTCGGCGAGGACCAGAAACAGCATCTGGAACTGTCTCGCGACATTGCGCAGAAATTCAATCTGGACTTTGCCGACTCAATCTCCGCGCATGGGCATGGCGATATGTTTTTCCCGCAGCCAGAGCCGCTGATCCAGGGGCCGGCAACCCGCGTGATGAGCCTGCGTGACGGCACCAAGAAAATGTCAAAGTCAGACCAGTCGGATAATTCCCGCATCAATCTGGTCGATGATGCCGATACAATTGCCCAAAAACTGCGCCGGGCAAAGACTGATGCCGACGCTCTCCCTTCAGAAATTGCCGGGCTGTCCAACCGGGCTGAGGCAGATAATCTGGTTGGAATTTTCGCGGCGCTTCAGGGTGAAACCAAAGCCGATGTGTTGCGCCAGTTCGGCGGGGCCAATTTTTCCACTTTCAAATCTGCCCTTGTGGATTTGTCAGTCGCCAAACTTGGGCCGTTAGCCGCCGAAATGAAGAAACTGCAAGCCGACAATGCCTATATTGACGGCATATTGGCTGATGGCGCGCGTCGGGCGCGGGCGATTGCGCGACCCAATATGGATGCGGTAAAAGACATTCTCGGTTTCATTCGCTGAAGTTTCTGCGCATACTGGCCGAACGACGATGGAGCAACCCCTATGAGTGGCAATCGTCGGCGATCATTCGAAGCCGGGCACCGGCCAAAGTTTTTGGTTGTGGCCGATGACAGCGCCGAATGCGGGCGCGCCATCCATTTTGCCGCCCGCCGCGCCAGCCGCATTGGTGCGGGCATAATTATGCTCGCGATTGCAGATCCGGGGGATTTTCAGCATTGGCTGGGGGTGGGCGACGTGATGAAGGCCGAAGCAGAAGACAAGGCGGCGGACTTGCTGGAACGCCATGCCAGTATTGGGCGCACGATTGCTGGCATTGAGCCAGAGCGGGTGGTTCGCTCCGGCAACAAAGCCGAAGCGATTCGGGCACTGATTGAGGAAGATGCCGATATATCATTCCTGGTGCTGGCGGCGGGCACGAGTGCTGAAGGGCCGGGCCCCCTGGTTTCCCTGCTTGTCGGCAAGGCGAGCGGTTCATTCCCCATTCCGGTCGTCATTGTTCCCGGCGGACTGACCGATGCAGAGATTGATGCCCTCGCCTGATTTGCAGGACTCGCAGGTTTGTGAGTGGCAGCGGGCTGCAGAGTTTGATAAAGCCATGAAATTCAATCCAGCACCGGCCTTGAACCGGATGAATGGGAGACAAAATGTTTATTCAGACCGAAACAACCCCCAACCCCGCAACCCTGAAGTTCCTTCCTGGCCGAACGGTGATGGAAGACGGCACACTTGATATGAGCGATGCCGAAGCGGCCAGGGGTTCACCGCTGGCACAGGCGCTTTTCGCCATTAACGGCGTGTCAGGTGTGTTCTTTGGGTCGGAATTCATTTCGGTGACAAAATCCGCCAATGAATGGCAGCACCTCAAGCCTGCCATTCTTGGTGCGATCATGGAGCATTTCATGTCTGGTCAGCCGCTGCTGGTAGCCGGTGCCCTGCCAGGCGGTGCAAATGAACAGGAAGAGTTCTTTGCGACGCAGGATTCCGGAACCGTCGAGGCAATTAAAGAATTGCTGGAAACCCGCATCCGTCCCGCAGTGGCAGGAGACGGCGGGGACATCACCTTCAAGGGATTCAGGGACGGTATTGTCTATCTCAAAATGAAGGGGGCTTGTGCCGGCTGCCCATCATCGACTGCAACCCTGAAACATGGCATTCAAAACCTGTTCAAGCACTTTTTGCCTGAAGTCACCGCCGTAGAGCAAGTCTGACGTGCATCCTGAATCTGTTATCCGAAATGGAAAAGACATGACAAAGCTCGATAGTCACGCCCTCAACCAGCTTTTCAACGATGCGCGCACCCATAACAAGTGGCAGCCCAAGGATGTGCCGGATGCGTTGCTGCACGAGCTGGCAGATCTGATGAAAATGGGGCCTACCAGCGCCAATTGCTCGCCCGCCCGGATCGTTTTTGTTAAATCCGCCACCGCGAAAGCAAAACTGGCACCAATGCTCAGCGAAGGCAACCGTGCCAAGACCATCGCGGCACCCGTCTGTGCTATCATCGGGTCAGACCAGGAATTCTATGAGCACTTGCCCAAGCTGTTCCCGTACGCCCCGGCAAAAACCTGGTTCGTCGGGAACTCCCCCCACATTGAAGCAACGGCATTTCGCAATTCCAGCTTGCAGGGTGGCTATCTGATACTTGCTGCGCGCGCGCTGGGGCTCGATACCGGACCTATGTCTGGCTTTGACAATGCGGCCGTCGACGCCGCATTTTTTCCCGGCAGCAAAATCAAGTCGAATTTTTTGTGCAATCTGGGCTACGGCGATCCTGCTGGGTTGTTCCCGCGCTCGCCCCGCTTCGAGTTCGCTGAATTCTGCTCCATTGCCTGACAGGGTTGGCGGCACCGGTTTGCAGGGTGAGTTGATCCGGCACCGGAAATTCGCCATTCTGGCACAATGAATATTCTAGCAATCGATTCTGCCATGGCAGCGGTGTCAGCCTGCATTCTGGCCGGGGATGAGAAGGCTGTTGTCGCCTCTGAAACCATGTCGATGCAACGCGGACATGCCGAAGCTCTTTTGCCCGCGCTAGAGCGCGTCGTTGCCGCACTTGAAGGCGGCTTTTCGGCGCTGGACCGAATCGCTGTTACAATCGGCCCCGGTTCTTTTACCGGGATCAGGGTCGGGATAGCGGCTGCCCGGGCTATTGGCCTCGTTTGGCGCATTCCTGTTGTTGGCATATCAACGCTGGCTGCCTTCGCGGCTCCGCATGTTGCAGGGGCCGATATGAATGTGGTCGTCAGCGCGGTAGATGCCCACCATGGCAATGTCTATGTCGCGGCATATGTCATGGGAGGGCGCAGCCTGTTGTCGCCCCGGCTGCTTTCCGTGCGCGACGCCGTGCGCCAGCTGGGATCCGGCCCAGTCCGGCTTACTGGTTCAGGGGCACCCCTCCTGGCAATCGAAGCATGGTCGGCAGGCTTGAGCGCGGAAGTGGTTGGTGAGTTGATTGCGCCAAATATCAGCTTTGTTGCGCGGCTGGGGATTCTGGCAAATCCGGAAACCTCGCCAGCCAAGCCCCTCTATCTCAAAGCCCCGGATGCAAAACCCCAGGAGGGGGGGCGGGTCGCACGCCTGTCATCCGTAGCGCAGGAGTAAACAATTGTTGTCACTTTTTGGCAAAAGAAATATTGCCAGGACGGCGATCCTGCCTCTTCGAGCGCTTCATGCGCCTGAATGTCGCAAGCTTCATGTGCCGTCATTCGCGCATCCATGGAATACGGCGGAGTTCGAGGCTTTGCTCCTCGAAAAGTCCACCATTGCCGATGGTGCCTTTGCCAAAACCCTCGTTGGATTTTGTCTCTCCCGCCTCGCAGGGGACGAAGCAGAGATTCTGACACTCGTTGTTGATACAAGCCGCAGAAAACATGGGATTGGGCGTGAATTGCTCATCGCCCACCTCGGTCATGTCGCAGCAAGGGGAGCAAGACAGATATTCCTGGAAGTCGATGACCAGAATGCTCCGGCAATACATTTGTACATTTCCATGGGCTTTGCCGAAGTTGGCAAGCGCCCGGCTTATTACCGGAAAGCCGACGGAAGCCGCAGCACTGCACTAATTTTGCGCCGCGACTTTTGCTGATAACGTGCCGGATGCCGTGTCATATTTGCATCAACTGGTTCGAATAGATTTTGGCAAAGGGAAGGAAACCGCAATTTTGATATTTATTGGCCGACTGTTTTTGTTGCTGGTGCTTCTGTTGGGCTTTGTGCTCATCGGCGCGCCGCTTCAGCGGCTGGCCAGAGCGCGAAACTGGAAAATTGCAAGCAGGATACCGGTCTGGTTTTGCCGCTCACTAGCGTCGGCCTTGCAGATACGCGTCCATATCCACGGTCTTCAGTCGTCCCTGCGGCCCCAACTAGTGGTTGCCAATCATGTGTCATGGACCGATATTCTGGTTCTGGGCAGCAGGAAAGCCCAAGGCTTTCTGGCGAAAAAAGAAGTGGGGAATTGGCCACTATTCGGAATGCTCGCCCGGCTGCAGGGGACCGTATTTGTCGACAGGCAATGGCGGCGGGGAATTCCAGGCACAAACCAATTGATGGCGGCAAGCATGCTTGCGGGAAATACCGTCGTGTTGTTTGCCGAGGCAACCACCAGCGATGGCACCCGGATAAAGCACTTCCATTCCTCGCACTTTGCTGCTGCCCGCGACTTGCTGGCGCTTGATCCGGGGCTGGAGAGGGTTTGGGTCCAGCCGGTGGCAATCAGATATGGGCGACGCGATGGCCTGACGCTTGGAAGAGCCGGGCGAGCAGACCTCGCGTGGTATGGTTCGATGACGCTGCTTCCCCATGTCCTCGCGCTGCTGGCAAGCGGGCCCGTTGATTGTGATATGTATTTCGTGCCGCCACTGCCGTTTGAGCGGGGGCTTGATCGCAAGTTAATGGCACGCCGATGTGAAGATATCACAAGATTGGCACTTGCCGGTCGGTTGGCCCCGTCTGCAATGAGAGAGACTGTTCCCGCCACGGTTCCTGTTCTCTTGCAATCCAAAACAGCCTATGGTGTCAGGGTGTGAGGCACTTTGGAGAAAATGCTGGCATGATGACTGGTGTTCAGGAAGAGCTGGAATGTGCAGAGCCGACAGCGACGGCCCTGCCTGCGCGCAAGAAACTGTATGTGAAGTCCTATGGTTGCCAAATGAATACCTATGACGCCGCCCGCATGTCGGACATGCTGGCTCCAGAGGGATATGACGACACCAGCGACGTCACGCAGGCTGATCTGGTGATTCTCAACACCTGCCATATTCGCGAACGTGCCTCCGAAAAAGTGTTTTCCGAACTGGGAAAATTGCGCGAATTGAAACTGGGACGGGCCGAGCGCGGTCTTGAGACCATTATTGCAGTGGCCGGGTGTGTGGCGCAGGCCGAGGGTGCTGAAATATTCCGGCGTCAAAAAGCCGTGGACATTGTCGTTGGTCCCCAGGGTTACCACCGGCTGCCGGCATTGCTGGCGCAAGCGCGCCAGAGGCGCAGCGCTATCGACACGGAGTTTCCGGTTGAAGACAAGTTCAATTTCCTGGCTCCCCCTTCGTCGGCCAAAACGCGCGCTCGTGGACTGACAGCTTTTTTGACTGTTCAGGAAGGATGCGACAAGTTTTGCACTTTTTGTGTCGTTCCTTATACACGAGGTGCCGAGATCTCGCGCCCGGCAGAGCAGATTGTCCAGGAGGCGGAGCGGCTGGTCGGCGATGGCGTGCGGGAACTCACGCTGCTGGGGCAGAATGTTAATGCCTATCACGGCCTCGGCAAAGCGGGAGAATCTGTCACGCTGGCGCAATTGTTGCGCAGGCTTGCCGAAATCCCCGGTTTGCTGCGCTTGCGTTACATGACAAGCCATCCCAACGACATGGGAGCGGATCTGATCGCCACGCATCGTGATTTGCCCGCCCTGATGCCGTTTTTGCATTTGCCTGTGCAGTCCGGGTCGGACCGCATTCTGGCGGCCATGAACCGGAGCCATACCGCGGCTCATTATCTCGATATTGTGGCCAGCGTTCGGGCTGCACGTCCCGATATTGCGTTTTCATCAGACTTCATTGTCGGGTTTCCTGGCGAAACCGAGGCTGATTTCAGGCAAACCCTTGATCTGGTTCAGGCTGTAAATTTTGCGAGCTCCTATTTCTTCAAATACTCCTCAAGGCCGGGAACGCCTGGGGCTGATTTACCGGACCATGTGCCCGAAGCTGTGATGGCCGAGCGGCTGTCCCGGCTTCAGCAACTGGTCGAAAGTCAGCGGCACGCCTTTAACGCCTCCATGGCAGGGCAGACGATGGATGTGCTTTTTGAGAAGTTTGGGCGCTATCCCGGCCAGCTTACCGGACGCTCGCCCTATTTGCAGCCCGTACAAGTGGATGCCGACGAGCGGTTAATTGGGCAAGTTCACGCTGTCAACATACTTGAAGCCAGTTCAAACTCGTTATTTGGCCGCCTTGCCGCCGGCCCGAGTCCCACCAAACCGGAGATCTCCATTTGAAACCCCAAGATCGCGTTTTGCCTTCGCAACGACCCCAAGTGCGCTCTCCAATTGCTGTTCTGACCCGTCCAGCGCCAGAGATAACACCAGCAGAACTGACATTGGCATTTGATGACAACAAGCTGGCCTCGCTGGTGTTTGGGCATTATGACCAAAACCTCGCAAAGCTGGAACGACGCCTTGGCATAATTGCCAGCGCAAATGGCAATATGGTGACGATTAAGGGTGGTCCGGATGCGTGCGAGCATGCGCGCCGCTCGCTGGAGAATTTGTATGAACGGGTCAAGGCGGGCCAATCCGTGTCGCTCGGCGATGTCGATGGTGCCATTCAGGAGAGCGCGCTGCAAGGCAGTCTGTTTCCAAAGGAGCTGGACCCGGCCAAGCCCGGCTTCATGCAAATCGCCACCCGCAAGCGCGGTGCCGTGCGTGCGCGCAACGCCGCTCAGGACCTTTACCTGCGCGAGTTGAAGCGTCATGAACTGGTCTTTGCCGAAGGCCCGGCTGGCACGGGAAAAACCTGGCTGGCCGTCGGCCATGCCGTATCCATGCTGGAGCAAGGCTTGGTCGAACGGCTGGTTTTGTCTCGGCCGGCGGTGGAAGCTGGGGAACGCCTCGGCTTTTTGCCCGGTGACATGCGCGAGAAGGTCGATCCCTACCTGCGCCCGATTTACGATGCGCTGCATGACTTTATGGAGGGGCGCATGGTCGAGCGGGGCATGCAGACCGGGATGATTGAAGTGGCGCCGCTGGCATTCATGCGTGGCCGCACACTGACCAATTCGGTTGTGATTCTGGACGAGGCGCAGAACGCCACGAGCATGCAGATGAAAATGTTCCTGACCCGGCTGGGAGAAGGGTCGCGAATGATCATCATGGGTGATCCCACCCAGACAGACCTGCCAAGCGGAGTAAAATCAGGGCTGAGCGAGGCGATTGGGCTTCTGTCCGGCCTCGAGGGGATTGGGCATGTCACCTTCAGGGACGTAGATGTTGTGCGGCACGACCTCGTGCGCCGGATTGTGACGGCCTATGAGGGCGCAAGCCGCCTCGCTGACAAGGGTGTCCGATGAAGCCGGAGGTCGAGATCAGCATCGGATGTCCGGAATGGAAATCCCTTCCGGACTTTTCGGACAGCATCTACGGTGCCATCGCGGCAGCGTTTGAAAATTGCGGAAAGCGTTTGGCTGGAAATACCGAGGTAAGCCTGCTGTTGTGCGATGACGAAACAATCAGGAACATCAACAAGAAGTGGCGCGGAATCGACAATGCTACCAATGTCCTGTCCTTCCCTTCGCCCGGTAAACTGGATCAAAAGCCGATGTTAGGCGATATTGCCATTGCATTTGAAACGACCCGAGCCGAGGCGCTTGCCGAAGGTAAAACCATAAATGCCCATTTTTCCCATCTTCTCGTTCACGGCTTCCTTCACCTGGTGGGCTTTGACCATGAGACCGAAACGGAAGCTGATGAAATGGAGGCGATGGAGCGCTTGATCCTGAGCAAATTGGGCGTCGCCGATCCCTATCTCGGCTCAATTCTCGCGGAGGACCAAAGTTCGTAATGAGTCAAGATCAGGACAATATTGCTGCAAAGCCAAGGCTGCTGGACCGACTGCGCGGGCTTTTTGGGCTGGCGGGGCCCTCCATCCGCGATGATATTGAAGTCGCGCTGGATGACAATTCCACGACCGGAGATTTTTCACCACAAGAGCGAGCCATGCTCAAGAATGTATTGGGTCTGCATGAATTGCGGGTCGAAGATATTATGGTGCCGCGCGCGCATATTATCGCAGTAAGCATGGACACTAGTTTGGCCAATGTGCTGGCAACGTTCCGCACGGCGGGCCATTCCCGCTTGCCGGTCCATGGTGAAACCCTCGATGATCCCCGCGGGATGGTGCATATTCGGGATTTTGTCGATTACATTGCCCGGGCTGCCGAGTCTGCGGCGCTGGTCAGGCGGAAAAAACCAGCCACATTGATCAAAACAGGGGCGCTGCCCGACCCTTCCAGGCAAGATATTGCAAGCCTTGCCAGCTTTGGCGGGCTGGATCTATCGATCCCGCTAGCGGAAGCGAAAATTTTGCGACCGGTCTTGTTCGTCCCGCCTTCGATGCCCGCTCTCGATCTTTTGGTTAAGATGCAGGCCATGCGGACCCATATGGCCCTGATCATAGACGAGTATGGCGGCACCGAGGGCTTGGCCTCGATTGAGGACATCGTCGAGATGATCGTCGGCGATATTGAAGATGAGCACGATGAGGAGGAAAGCCCCGGAATTTCCAAAGCGGCGGACGGAAGTTTTGTGGCAGATGCCAGGGCGAGTCTGGAAGATGTGGCAAAGGCGACCGGGATAGCGCTGAATGATCTGACAGACGCTGAGGACGTGGACACTTTGGGGGGCCTGATAACAACCTTGTCGGGGCGCGTGCCAATTCGGGGTGAAATGATTGCCGCCGAGGCTGGCGTCGAGTTTGAAATTCTCGACGCCGACCCCCGTCGCCTTAAGCGCGTGCGCATTCACTTGGGGCAGGGCAACCCGGTCCAAACAGGCAAATCTGCCGGCTGACGGGCGGCGGGAGGGAGAACACAAGGCAGTTTTGTTGGATTGATCGGCACAACAGGGTAGGCTGGCGGCCATGATTCGGGCGGGTCGGCAATCGTCGCGCCTTTTCGAATTTAGCATCACGGGAATCGAGAATGCTTAAGTTTGCACAGGGCATTATATTGTCCTCAGGATGGCGGCGGCGGGTGATCGCATTGGGGAGCGGTGCGACCGGCGCGCTGGCACTGCCACCCTTTGGCTTTTTCCCGGCTTTTTTCATCCCGATGATCGCAGCTGTCTGGCTCCTGGATGGGGCTGCCGGAAGGCGGCAATCCGCAGGAACCGGAATTAGCGGCTCAAGCCTCTTAATGGCGGCAGGATCAGGATGGTGGCTCGGTTTCGGCTATTTTGTCGCCGGATTATGGTGGATTGGCGCGGCCTTTTTGGTGGATGCGGACCAGTTTGCCTGGGCGATGCCCTTGGGCGTAGTTGGGCTACCCGTCTTGCTGGCGATGTTTACTGCCTTGGGTTTTGTGCTCGCCCGGCTGCTTTGGTCCTCTGGGGCCGCGCGTATTCTGGCGCTCGCTGTGGGACTGTCGGCATCTGAGTGGCTCCGCGGACATGTACTCACCGGGTTTCCGTGGAATGATCTGGGCATGGTTCTGGGCGCAAACATCTATCTTGGGCAGTTTGCTTCTGTTGTTGGCCTGTTTGGCCTGACTGTTCTGGCAGTGGCGATATTTGCCGCTCCGGCTTGTTTGGCTGACTCGCCGCGCTGGTCGCCCGCGCCGTTGCTGTTTCCCGGGCTGGCACTGGCTGCATTGGCCGTATTTGGAACAACAAGGCTGGCTGGAGGGGATGCCGGAACGGTCAAGGGAGTTCGCCTGCGCATAATGCAGCCCAACGTTCAGCATGACTTGAAATTTCGCGCCGCCAGAAAAGATGATTTGATTGCCCATTATCTCGCACTGTCCGAACGCGCCACCTCCCCGCAAAGTACCGGGCTTGCAGACGTTACCCATCTGATATGGCCCGAATCCGCTTTCCCGTTCATCTTGTCCAAAGACGCTGGGGCACTGGCCAAGATCGGTTCAGCGCTCCCGCCCGGTACCACATTGCTGACAGGTGCGGCGCGGCAGGGTATATCAAGGCCCGGAGACCAGCAGCCCCTTGTGTTCAATTCCATCCAGATTGTTCAAAGCGGCGGTGTGATTGCTGACAGCTATGACAAGGTACATTTGGTTCCCTTCGGCGAATATGTGCCTTTTGCATGGCTGGCAGAAGTTGTTGGGCTGCAACAATTTGTCCTCGGGGCCTTTCAGCCGGGCCCGCGCCGCCAGTTGCTGTCTGTCGCCGGCTTGCCGCCGGTCGCGCCGCTGATCTGCTATGAAGCAATCTTTTCCGGTGAAGTAATGCCTGAAGGGATCAATGGAAAAGATGTCAGGGCAGGCCTGTTTCTGAACGTGACAGATGATTCCTGGTTCGGTGTCACACCGGGACCTCACCAGCATCTGCTTCAGGCCCGGCTTCGATCCATCGAAGAGGGCATTCCGATGATCCGTGCGGCCGACACAGGGATTTCCGCGATAATTGATCCCTATGGCCGCATTGTCGCGCAACTGCAACTTGGGGAGGAGGGTGTGCTGGATGGGAGTCTGCCAAAAGCGGCTGCTGCAACCTTTTTTTCAGGGAATGGCACTTGGATATCGGTAACTATATGGTTCCTTGCACTTTTTTCTAATTTGATTCTGCGAGTTCGGATTTGACTTTACGTAATATGAACGTCATTTAGAATAATGTTCCCGTATAAAGGTAAACAGGTTTGGGTCACGTCTAACGCGCGACCCGGCTTTTACTTTGTAGTTTGCAGGGTTGTCCCGTTCTCCCCATTGTGCAATCGGGAGAAGGAAATTGATGCGTTCCGTTCGTCGAACGGTAGCGGAGGAAATATCGTGATAAAAATACCCAATCCGATTGACAAGCATGTCGGCGGGCGCGTGCGGATGCGGCGGATGTTGCTTAGCATGAGCCAGGAAAAGCTTGGAGACGCTCTGGGTCTGACATTTCAGCAGGTGCAAAAATACGAAAAAGGGACGAACCGGATTGGTGCCAGCCGCTTGCAGCAAATTTCCAAAGCGCTCAACGTGACGGCGGCTTATTTTTTTGAAGGCGTGCCATTGGGTGAGGGCAATGCAGTACCCGGGTTTGGCGAAGGGCCGTCGCCCACGTTTATCGTCGATTTTCTGTCTACTTCCGAAGGGCTGAACCTCAACAAAGCCTTTGCCCGGATCAAAGACCCGAAAGTGCGCAAGCGGATAATCGACCTCGTCACGGTTTTGGGGGAAGACGAAGCCGGTGCTCCGGTGACGAACAGCATTTCAGAAAATTTGTAATATCGTTCGCTTAAAAGAACATAATGCGGCAAAACGCTTGACATAAAGAACGGTGTCTGCAAACAGTCTGGTCCGTTCGCCACTTGTTGGCAATTAATCAGCGCCTGGCTGCCCGCAATTGAGCGCGGTATTGCCGTAGCGGCAATCCGGAGTTAAGTCTTTGGCCCGTCCAAGCTATCTTTTCACAAGCGAGTCTGTATCCGAAGGTCATCCCGATAAAGTTTGTGACAGAATCTCGGACGAAATTGTCGATCTGTTTTTTCGTGAAGGCAACAAGGCTGGCATCGATCCGTACCAGATCCGGGTCGCCTGTGAAACGCTGGCTACGACAAACCGCGTCGTCATCGCAGGTGAAGTTCGCGGGCCGATGATCTCATCAGAGGCAATCATCGAGACAGCCCGCCAGGCCATTCGTGATATTGGCTACGAACAAGACGGATTTCACTGGCAGAATGCCAAGATCGAGGTTTTGCTCCACGCCCAGTCTGCGGACATTGCTCAGGGCGTTGACGCTGGTGGCAATAAAGACGAAGGCGCGGGCGATCAGGGAATCATGTTCGGCTACGCTTGTCGTGAAACACCTGATTTGATGCCCGCTCCGCTGCATTACGCCCACCGGATTTTGCACAGGTTATCGGGCCTTCGCCGGTCTGGCGAACAAAAAGACCTCGGCCCGGATGCCAAGAGCCAGGTCACGGTGCGGTATGAGAACGGCAAGCCTGTAGCTGCCACCCAAATTGTTGTGTCCCATCAGCATATGGTGGAAGACATGACATCGGTCGAAATCGCGGCCATCATCAAGCCGCACGCAACGGCTGCGTTACCTGCCGGCTGGGTCACGGACGAAACTGTCTGGCATATCAATCCCACCGGCAAGTTTTTCATCGGCGGGCCGGATGGCGATTGTGGACTGACGGGCCGAAAGATCATTGTCGATACCTACGGCGGCGCAGCGCCGCACGGCGGCGGAGCATTTTCCGGCAAGGACCCAACCAAGGTGGATCGCTCTGCCGCCTATGCCGCACGCTATTTGGCGAAGAACGTTGTGGCGGCCGGGTTGGCGGATCGTTGCACCCTGCAGCTTGCCTATGCGATAGGCGTGGCCGAACCACTCTCAATCTATGCGGACTTGCACGGCACTGGCCATGTTGATGAAGCCAAGCTGGAAAAAGCGTTGATGGCTTCGATGCGCCTGTCGCCGCGAGGCATACGAGAACACCTTAGTCTGAATCGGCCAATCTACGCCAGGACCGCAGCCTTCGGCCATTTTGGCCGCAGTCCCGATGCTGATGGCGGGTTTTCATGGGAAAAGACTGATCTTGCCGACACGCTCAAGTCCCATCTTGCCTGAGCGGCGACACCCACAATCCGCCCTTCATGGTCGTCGCAAAGGCAAAAAACTGCGATTCTATCAGGCGCGGTTGATGGAAACGGCATTGCCGCAAATAGCGCTGGATGTTGCCAGTGCTATTGTAGATCCCAAAGCATTGTTCGGGAAGCAGGTTTCGGACGTCTGGCTTGAGATTGGCTTTGGCGGCGGGGAACATTTGGTAAATCAAGCCGTTTCAAATCCCGAAACCGGGTTCTTCGGTTGCGAGCCCTTCATCAACGGAGCGGCCAAACTTTTGACCGCCATTCACGAAATACCCTTGCCCAATGTCAGGGTACATTTGGGCGATGCCGTCGAGCTGATAGATTGCCTTCCTGATGCTTCCATCTCCCGCATTTATCTGCTGTATCCCGATCCATGGCCAAAACGCCGCCAACGAAAGCGCCGTTTTGTCTCAGATTCAATGCTGATCCATCTGGCCAGAATATTGGCACCGGGCGGAGAATTCAGGTTCGCCACCGATATCGACGATTACGCCGGTTGGGTATTATCGCGAATCCTGAAGTGCCCGGATTTCTCTTGGTCGCCCGACACTTCAGATTCGTGGACCAACCCGTGGGAGGGCTGGACGGAAACGCGATATGAGGCAAAGGCCATTCGGGAAGGGCGCCCGAGGGCTTATTTCAGGTTTATCCGGATTTAGACAGTGCAAGTCCGTGTGGACGGATGCGCCGGGGGTCTGGTGCTGTCGAATGCACCTGAAGGAATCGCCCAAAGCGTTGGGCTACCGGAATGGGGATTTGGTGGTATTCCACTGCCAATTCATCCAGTTGCGTTGATCCCGCAGAAACGCCCCGAAGCGACAGAAGGTGGCTTGTGCTGGACCAGGCAAAATTGATCATCCTGCATGCGATCAGCAGCAAGTCAGGCGATATGGCCGAAAAAGCTGTCTCAATGGTACTGACCGAAAGACCTGTTACCATCGCCAGTCCACAAACAGCATGGTCCAGCCGGTGATCCAGTGCGAACCCGACAATTTCCATTTCACCCATTGGACACTGACCCGGACCGCGGCGCAGGGAATCCAGAACGCGGGCCAGGTTTTGCTCTCGCCGATCTGTATCGTCTGGCTTGCCTTGCCACCCGTTGAAATCCTGAGTAGCGGTTGGCTCCCAGAGCAGGTGCGCAATGTGCCGTAGCGCCTGGGTTCGCTCAATGTCTGCGGGGCAGTGCATCGCGCGAACAATTTCTGCTGAAATAGAAAAACTGCAAGTCATGGAGCACCTCAACTAAAACACTCCTATAAGGTGAATATTAATATACCATTACAACCTTTGAGAGCAAACGTGATTGCTCGGCCAAGAGATTGCCGCAGCCAGTGATAGCCACCCTCCAGATCAAACGCCAAACCGGTGCAAGCCTGCTCCATTGGTTTTGAGCCATATTTCTGCACGCTCGAAGTCCGGAACCAGCGATTTGGTCAGCGTCCAAAATGCCGCAGCATGATTCATGTGCACAAGATGCGCCACTTCGTGCGCCGCTACATAGTCGAGCACAAAGGAAGGTGCCAGAACCAGCCGCCACGAAAAATTGAGTGAACCTTTTGAGGAGCAGGATCCCCATCGGCTGGTAGTATCCTTGAGGGTTATCCTCCTGGCCGCCTTGCCAATTTTGCGGGTGTAATAAGCAACCGCAGCCTCAATATCCCGCTTTGACTCCCGCTTCAAATAGTCCTGAACCCGACGTTCCACGTGCCTGATATCTCCAGACACACAAACCTGCATCGATATGGTGGACGTATCGCCCGCACCGTTTCTTTCTATCCAGATTGTCCTTTTGACATTGGGCCGATGCACAATCAGATGCTCGATGCCCCTGACAGGAACGACAGTTCCAATCACAAATCGGGATTGC
>JAYVYA010000386.1:0-3705 GCA_043784745.1 Hyphomicrobiales bacterium | reverse complement strand
TCGGCTTCCGCCTCCAGCTTCTTCTTCTCGAACGAGGCCAGCAGGGCCGCCGCTTCATCACGCAGGCTGCGGGCTTGCCCCAGTTCATCGCCAATCCGTTTTACCCGCGCATCAATCGCGCCAGTGATTTTGGAGTGAACGCCGAGATAACCAAGACCGAGCACAAACAGCACAAACCCGAGGGCGACAAAAAACTCTGCATCCATAGCCATATCCTCAGGCTTTGACATGCGCGGCAATCGCCGCTGCAATGGTCTTGGTGTCCGGCGTCAGGCCGGTGAGGTGCTGCACAATGGCGGCGGCGGTATCATGGGCAATGCCTGCCACATTGGTCATGGCCTGCGCCTTGGTCGCGGCAATCTGCGCTTCGGCTGCCACCAGTCTGGCGTTCAGGTTCCCTTCCAGGGTCTTGCGCCGGGCACCGGTCTGCGCATTCAGCGTGTCGCGGGCGGCCTGGGCGCTGGCCTGCGCTTTGGCGCGGGCCTCGGCCAGGGTTTTGGCATGGGCGGCGGCGGCGGCATCGGCCTGGAGTTTGGCGGATTTGGCCGCATCCAGGTCCGAGTCGATTTTGGCACGGCGGGTGTCGAGAATTTTTTCCATACGCGGCAGGGCGATGCGCGACATCAACAAGTAGAGGGCACCAAAGGTGATCGCCAGCCAGACCAGGCTGGACGAAAAGGTCGCGGGATCGAATGGCGGAAATGCGCCTTCATGACCACCGCCGGGCGCTTGGGTGCCAGCGGTGTGGGCGGGGTCTGGTGTCGTAGCCATGGGACAATCCGGTTGAAACAGCCGCGCGCTGCCAGAGCGGCGCGCGGCAAAAAGTTACTTCACGAACAGGAGGATAATCGCGACGAGGAACGCGAAAATGCCAAGGCCTTCGGCGAGTGCTGCGCCGATGAAGGCGCGGCCAAACTGGCCGTCGGCTGCCGACGGGTTGCGCAAGGCACCCGAAAGGAAGTTGCCAAAGATGTTGCCGACGCCAATGGCGGCCGCGCCCATTCCGATGGCTGCCAGACCGGCACCGATGTATTTAGCTGCTACGGGATCCATTTTATGCTCCAGTTGGTTGAAAGGGCGACCATTTGTTGTTGAGATATTTATCAGTGGCCCGGGTGAATTGCGTCATTGAGATAGACGCAGGTGAGGATGGCGAACACGTAGGCCTGCAGGACGGCAACCAGCAGCTCAAAAGCGGTGAGCAGGATGATCGCCACCAGCGGCAGCGGGGCCAAAATGGAAGCCGCGCCTGCCCCCAGCAGCAGGGCCACAAACCCGCCGAACACTTTCAGCGTGATATGGCCCGCCAGCATGTTGGCAAACAGACGGACGGAAAGGCTGATCGGGCGCGAGACGAAGGAGATTACCTCGATGAGCACCAGAAACGGCAGCAGTACCGGGGAGACGCCCGACGGTACGAACAAGTGCAGGAAATGCGTCCCGTTCTTGTAAAAGCCGTAGATGATGACTGTGCCAATCACCAGAGCCGCCAGCGCGAAGGTGACGATGATCTGGCTGGTAACGGTGAATGTGTAGGGCACCAGGCCCACGATATTCGACACCAGCACAAACATGAACAGCGAGAACACCAGCGGGAAAAACCGCATGCCATCATTGCCTGCTGTGGAGCGCACGGTTGAGGCGACAAATTCATAGGCCATTTCGGCCATGGCCTGCATCCGGCCCGGAATGATTTTGGATCCGGAAGTGAAGACAATCATCAGCAGGGCAATGATGCCAACGACGATGACCATGAACAGCGAGGAATTGGTGAACGACACGTCGATGCCGCCAATGTGCAGCGACTGGATGGTCTGGATGTTAAACTGATGGATCGGATCAATTGCTGCTGCTTCCGCCACGGTCCCCACCTTTTCATAGCTCATGCCGCTCAGCGCCGGGGCTTTCCCGCCGACGCAGCGGCCAACTTGTACACATTGTAGAATCCCGCCGCAGTGCCCAGTCCGAGCAGCACGATGAGGCAAACCGGCGCAGTGCCGAGCCAGACATCCAGCTGCCAGCCCAAAAGTGCCCCGACACAAATGGCAGCCACAAACTCCGACATGACGCGAATCCCGAGATTCAACGCCTGCCCGGTGCTTTTTGCCGCCAGCTCGTCCGCGACAGCCTTCTGCGACGTGTCGCGCTCCGCGTCAAGGGCCTTGCCCAATTTGTCGAGGCGCGATTGCAGGGGATCGTCGGGGGGCGGGTGCGGCATTGCATTTCCGGAGGCTGGTTCGCGCAGGTGAGTGCAGACCTTATACACAGGCCGAAATTGAAACTCGCAAAATATTTCTGGACGCCGGGGCGGTGGTCAGTTTATGTTCTTGTTTGGTTCAATTTCACTGCTGATTCTGGAGGTGTCATGCGCGCCAGCGTTTTGCCGATGAAAGAACTTCAGGCCAAAATGTCATCCGGTGTCGCTTACTATGAAGGCGAGCTTTACAATCTGATCCGCGAGGGACGCGGCGTTCCGGCTGTGCCGCTGGTTCTGATCGGGATTGCGCCGTAATGGAGGTCCGCTATCAATGCGCCCCGGTTGCCTTGAACGGCAAGTTCAAGTGCTGCTCAACCCGGCGCACCCGTTCTTCCAGTTCACTGTATAAAATCCCGTGGCCAATGACAGTGGAATGATATTCCATCACCGAACGTCGCAGTCCGTTGATCTGGTCACGGGTGTTCTTGTGCTCGGCGGCATTTCTGGCTTCCATCAACACCATGTCGGACGCAACATCGGCGCGCAGCGATTGCATTTCGCCTTTCAAGTCGGCTTTCATGCTGGCCATCTCGGAGCGCAAGCCCCGCAGCATTTCCAGCACCAAATTTTCAGGCTCTTTGCTCATGAAAAATGCAATACCACAAGTTGCGTAAAGCCAACATCCCCCCTACAGCGAAAACCCGCCGTCCACCAGATGGATCGTTCCGGTCGTATAGCTCGACTCATCCGAGGCCAGATAGACCGCCAGCATCGCCACCTCCTGCGCCGTGCCCAGCCGCCCGATCGCCTGCCGGTCAACAAAGGCCTGCCGCACAGCCTCGACGCTCTGTCCGGTGTCGCGCGCCAGAGTTGCAATCCGGTCATCCAGCGAGGGGGATTCGATGGTGCCGGGGCAGATGGCGTTGCAGCGCACGCCCTTCCGGATGAAATCGGCGGCAACTGCCTTGCTCAGCCCGATCACCGCCGCCTTGGATGCGCCATAGACATAGCGGTTGGGAATGCCGCGCACCGACGACGCGCCGGAGGCGATGTTGACAATCGAGCCGCGCCCTTTGGCCAGCATGCCCGGCAAAAACGCCCGGATGGTGCGGTGCATGGATTTGACGTTGAGATCGAATGAAAAATCCCAGTCCGCGTCGGAACATTCCAGCGCCGAACCATGGTGTACATAACCGGCGCAATTGAACAGGATGTCCACCGCGCCAACCTGCTGGGCCAGGGCTTCGACGGCGGCGGTGGAGCGCACATCCAGCGCGTGGCATTGCGCCCCGTGCAGCCCAACCAGCTTGGCAGCATCAAGGTCGGTGGCAATCACCCGCGCGCCTTGCGCCAAAAAAGCCTCCGCCGTAGCCCGGCCGATGCCTGCGCCTGCGGCTGTCAAAACCGCTGTCTTGCCCTGCAACCGTCCTGCCATGTCCATTCCTTTCATATCTGTCTGACCAAGTGGACCGCCGTGCGATCCGCCAGGATTTCCCGCCGTTCAATTG
>JAYVYA010000385.1:0-4623 GCA_043784745.1 Hyphomicrobiales bacterium | reverse complement strand
GGCCAGCGCCGCCGCGTCGATGGTGAAAACCTTGCAGCCAAGCCGTTCAAGGATAGCTGCCACTGCATTGGCATATTTCAGGCCCGGTGCATCATTGTCCGGCCAGATCAAAACTTGCTTTCCGGCCAGTGGCGTCCAGTCGGTTTTATTCAGTGCGCTGGACCCGCCGCTTGATGTGACGCTAACGCGACCGGGAAATATCCCTGTTGCAGCGTCAGCACATTTCTCGCCTTCGACAATCACCACAGAGGCGTCAGGGCTGGCAGCCAGCCGGTTAAGCCCATACAGCGGCCTGTGGTCGGAAAAGGCTTTCCAGTGCCACCGCTGGCCAACCATTACCTTCCACCGCGTCAGGGGCAAAACCTGCTTTCCGCCCGGAGTATCAAACCGGCAAACGTAATGCAGCACTGCCCCGGATGCGTCACAATAAGTCCAGGTTGAAGACGGGTTGCCATGTGATGAATGATGCATGTCATTATCCGAAGCGATATCCCGAGCTGGCACTGGCGATATGACCGTTTCAACATATTCCCCATCCAGCAATGCAATTTCTCTTGCGACTGCTTGCCGGGGAGCCAATTTTTCATTGGCAGTCAGGGGTGCATATTTTGCAAAGACATTCATGCCCGCCCCCTGTCATCAAGGCCGAGCATCGACGCCAGCTTCTTTGCGGCTTCAAGCTGTGAACAGCCCTCGAGATAGGCGACAAGGCTGACGGGATCACCGCCCCTGTCACCCGTGGCAAAATCTGCCCATTTGCAATTGAAGCGGTTGACCTTGAAGGAACCGGGGTTTGTATCCCGGCGGTTGGGATTGAGGGCTACCAGCTCATTTCCGGCACGTTTGCCGCGTGGCAAAAGCCGGTTCAATACCGCTGGCAATGCATCAAGGGCGGCACGGTTTACGGCGGCAAAATCAATTGCATTTTGGCTGGTTTGGCGGTATTCAGAGTGCATCGCGCTGCCCTGAAATACCGCCCCGCCTTGCTCGCCAGCAAGTGCGGGGTAATTCATTTTGGCCATGATTATGAGGCCTCCGATTCGGACAAAAGCCGGTCAATCTCTGCCACCAGAACCAAACGCCGCCCGCCGATCTTGATGGTTTTCAGCTTGCCTTCCTTGATCAGCCGGAAAATCAGGGTCCGGCCAAACCCCAGCGCATGTGCCGTTTCCTCTACGCCCAGTGCCTTTCGGGCAACAGGCTGGCTATGTTTGCGAGCAATCATTGAAAATATCCTTTTCCGATATGTCCGATGCAAATTGCCCGAACGCCAATGATATGCGACAGGCCAAAAAACCACGCAACGCACCGCGCCGATTTATCGAAACAAAATTAGAACGAATATGCACAACATATTGAAAAAATGAGAGTTTTTAGAGGTCAGCTCGCGCTCGCCGCAATTATGTCAATCCGTTCCGGCCAGCGGGGAATCATTCTAAGCATCATCGAATACCTTGCCCAAATTGCCCCGTGCCAGGGCGCTGAATGACCGCAATCAAATTGCGAATAACGCGCGCGAAGGGGAAGGTCCGGATATTCAGGAGCTTGGCGTTAGAGGGCAGGGCTACACCGGCAAGCTTGAAGCGGGTGTCAGAAGCTACGGGGCGGCGCTGGCACGGTGTAGCAAGAAGAAACCCAGCCGCCACTTGACCAACCAATCTTGTCAATATCCCGTTTCCATGCCAGCTTTGAGGAAACAAGGACCGTTTTATGAACATCCACCGTCTTGCAATTTCGTTCGGCATTGTCTGCGCCTTAACAGCCGCTTCAATCCCGCTGATTTTGAAATTACCAAATACAATTGAAGATTCAATGAAAAAAGGTTATCGAGAAAGATTAGCCAAACAAGATGCAGCGGAATGTGCATCTTTTTGGAATAATACAACAACTAAACATTATATAGATTGTCTTGCTAGTAAGAAAATGTTTATAAGATCAACTAACATTGCTATTACAGATAGTGATGATTTTATGGCTTTATTCGCAATTATTATAACGATAATAGCCTCCGGTGGGTGCGCTTTGGCTGGATATATTTGTGGAAATGTTTTATTCCTTTACAGCGTAAAAGCCTCACAAAAATGGATCGAATGGATCAAACAGCCATAACCTTCAAGGGCAGCGTGCAGGAGAGCAGCGTGTGGGAAATATTGGGCCTGATAGGGCTGGCATTCGTCGGATGGAAAACCATCACCTTTGCGCTTGGGCAATTCGCACCACCGCTCTACACTGCCCGTGCCTATCTAAATACCTGCCTTCAGCGTGTTGGCCTTGACCACAGGGCTTTCCCGCCAGAACTCTTGGACATTTGTGCCCAGCGAGCAGTAGGCAGCGCGGAAGCGGCAAAATATTTAGGCCAACCATTCAGGCAAGCATTGGCCGACAGTGTTATTTTCCATTCGCATGTCATCTATCAGGCAAAAATCGGCAAGTTCGACAACTTTCTATTTTCGGGCGCATGGGACCAAATATCAGAACAATATGAAAAGAAGTTCTTCAAATAACCCCTACCCCTGCCGTGGGAGCATCTGCACAACAAGTCGCCACACTACCCACGCTGTCGCAATGCTTTCAGCCAGCGGATTGATTTAATCTTCCGCCGACGCCAAAAAAAAAATCCAAAAAAATCGCGCGAGCCAATTACGAGATCACCGTCACTGTCCGGTTTTTGACCCCCCGCCCGGCCTCCGGTAATGCAGGGCCTGCCAAAGGCGACAGGTGCCAAGCAGCAGGGGCATAAGGCGGCCTGCCCTGCACCATCCGGCCTGTTCAAGCCCCCGCCCTCAGCGCCACAACATTCCCAGCCGGTTCGTAAATCCCCATGCCCGGCAATGCCGCCCGCACCGTGTCTGCCACGAATGACGGGCAAAGATGCGCGTAATGCCGTTCTGTGATCTTGATCGATGAATGCCCCAGTTGCGCGGCAATGACGCCCAAGGGAACCCCTTTCATCGCCAGTGCAGAGCCATAGGTGTGGCGCAGCACATGGAAGGTTGCAGCAGGCTGAATCGCCGCCCTTTGGCTCGCCGCCTCAATCGGGCGTTGCTGGTGGCTTGGTCCCCATGCCTCGCCATCGTCCCGGACAAAGATCAGATCAAGCCCGACCTTGCCAGCGGTGTGAGCAGCAAAGAACGCCCGCCCTTCATCATTCAGCGCGACATGCCGGGGTTTGCCGGATTTTGACAGGCGCACGGTGATGGTGCCGACAGCAGCGTTGAAGTCAGCAATCGTCAGGCGGCACAACTCGCCATAGCGGCAACCCGTCATCAGCGCGCCGCGCACAATCGCCCGGAAATCCGCCGGGCAGGCGTTGACCAGCCGCACGCTTTCTACATTGGCCATCCAGCGCACCACGGGTTGGTCCACATTGTGGAAGGGCTGGACCTTGCGCCACGCCCCGTCCGAGTGCACCCGCTCTTCCCGGAAGGCGAAATTCAGCGCTGCCGTCAAAATCGTCAAAATACGGTTTGCGGTGGCGCGGCGCGCCCGGATGGCATCTTCATCATTGCCGTCAATCTTGGCCTCCCGGCGCTTGCCAGAGGTGAATTGTGGCGTGCGCGAAAGCTTGCCGGACGAGGCGAGGGCTTGCAGCCAGTCCCGGATTTTCTTTGGCGTCAGCGTGTCCACAATCTGGTTGCCAAGAGCAGGCGCAATCCGCAAGGCTGCCGCCGAGCGCGCCGCCTTTATGCCCTTTGATCCCGCCAGTTCCCGCTCTGCAAAATAATCGTTCAGGGCTTGTGCGACGGTATAGGGGCCAGTGTCCGGCAACAGGCCCAATGCCTTGCGCTGTTCCAGCTTCCACCATACCCGCGCCGCTTCCTTGGCTTGCGAAAATGTCAGAATTGATTTGCCGTCAGCGGCCTGAAGATCGTCCGCCGTGCCAATTGGGTGATGCACATAGCCTGCCCGCCCGCCGTGACGCGCCACCCATGTGCCACCGCCGCGTTGTGTGCGCCGGTAGCCAATGTGAAGCCCTTCTTCCAGCGTGTTGAAGTATGCCGCGCCCCTGACTTTCAGGCTCAGGCGTTGCGTCAGCTTTTCGAGTTTTGTGGTTTGGGTTGTGCGGCTCATGTGCTGCCCCGGCATCAATAATGTAAAACACGTGTCAAACATATGTAAAATAAGACCGGCGGTCAAGGACGGATTAATATGAACGAAAAACAACTATCTATCTGATATTATTAATGATGCCTTAGTTCAAATCAGTCCCTCAAAGTCCGTGATATGTCCCTTTCACGGCGAAAACAGGGGTTCGATTCCCCTTGGGCGCACCAAATTTTTGTCTGCTTTGCTGGTTTGGGTGGGTGCGCGCGCGGATAGCTCGCGGCACCTATCCGTTTTTTCCCGTGCAGCCCCCGCGCGCAGCCGCTCCAAAAACGGCCACGCCTCCGGGAAGTTACGAAAAAAAATCAGTTGCGCGCTGCCGGGGCTCCCGACCCGTGCAACATCCGCCACAGCAGGATGATGACCACCGAACCGGCTACCGCCATTGCAAGCTGCATGGCCGAACCCACGACGCCGATATGAAGCAGTTCAGCCACCTTCGACCCCACCCAGGAACCGGCAATGCCAATCAGGATATTGGTGAAAATGCCATGGCGGGCACCGGCCACCATGCCGGCA
>JAYVYA010000384.1:0-2608 GCA_043784745.1 Hyphomicrobiales bacterium | reverse complement strand
TCTGGTATGGCGATTATTATGGCGTGATGTCGTTTGTGGTAAATACCGACATTGTCAAAAAGCCCCCGGTCGACTGGGCCGACCTGCTGGGCGCGGATTTCAAGAATTCCGTGGCTTTGGCGGGTGATCCGCGCGGTGCCAACCAGGCCATCCAGGCCGTCGTTTCGGCGGGTCTGGCCGGCACCGGTGGCGACATTGCCAAGGCGGGCGATGCTGGCCTGAAATTCTTTGCCGAACTCAACAAGAAGGGTAATTTCGTGCCGGTCATCGGCAAGGCGGCATCACTGGCGCAGGGTGCAACCCCGGTCATTGCCATGTGGGATTACAACGGCCTGTCGGCTCGCGACAACCTGAAAGGCAACCCGAATGTCGAGGTGATTGTGCCAAAGAGCGGCGTTGTTGCCGGGGTTTATGTCCAGGCGATCAGTGCTTTCGCACCGCACCCGGCAGCCGCGAAATTGTGGATAGAATATCTTTATTCCGATGCTGGCCAGGTTGGCTTCCTGAAGGGCTATTGCCACCCGATCCGGTTTAATGATCTGGTGGCCAGGAAGGTGATCCCGGCCGACCTGCTGGCCAAGCTGCCCCCGGCGGAGGCTTATGCCAAGGCGATGTTCCCGACCCTTGCCGAGCAGGCCGCCACCAAGGAAGTCATTGCCAAGCAATGGGACAGCGTTGTGGGCGCGAATGTGGCGAAATAGGCTGCATCCGTGCAGCTGCCTTTCCCGTGCTTCACGGGAAAGATTTGGGGTGAGGGCAGTCTCGCAAGAATGCTGCGAGACCGCCCTCATCCGGCGCAAAAGCGCACCCTCCTCCCGTGAAGGACGGGAGAAGGATGCGCGGCAAAATCCCGGCACCGCAAAGGCCATTGCGTGAGTTCCTCCAGCCTCGCCCTCCCGCTACCCAAAAGGCCCGCGCGACTGGGCAATATATCCGTTGCCTGGCTGGGCATGGTGCCGTTTTTTCTGTTTTCGCTGCTGTTTCTGATCATCCCGACCTGCCTGTTGCTGGTGGGCGCGTTTCAGGATGCGGCCGGCAATTTCACCTTTGCCAATATCCTTGGCCTGTCCAAACCCTCGATTGTCAATTCCTACTGGCTTAGCCTGCAGGTCAGCGCGGCTTCGGCTTTGGGCGGCGCGCTTTTTGGGGCCTTGCTGGCGTTTGCGGCGGTCAGCGGTTCGCTGCCTGGCTGGATTCGCCCAACGCTGATGACATTCTCCGGCGTGGCCTCCAATTTTGCCGGTGTTCCCCTGGCCTTTGCTTTCATTGCCACGCTGGGGCGCACCGGGCTGGTGACGGCGCTGCTGGTTAGCCTGTTTGATTTCAACATCTATTCCGCCGGGTTCAACCTCCTGAATTTCTGGGGCCTGACGCTGACCTACCTGTATTTCCAGATTCCGCTGATGGTGCTGATCCTGACGCCGGCGCTGGACGGGCTGAAAAAAGAATGGCGCGAGGCTTCGGCCATTCTCGGTGCGGGCGGCTGGCAGCACTGGCGCTACATCACCTTCCCGGTTTTGTGGCCCAGCCTGATGGGGGCGACGCTGCTGCTGTTTGCCAATTCGTTTGGCGCGGTCGCCACCGCCTTTGCGCTCACGGGCTCCTCGCTCAACATTGCGCCGATCTTGCTGTTTGCCCAGATTCGCGGCGATGTGCTGCATGATCCCAACCTTGGTTTTGCGCTGGCCTTTGGCATGGTGGTGATTACCGGCCTGTCGAACTTTGGCTATATTGTCTTGCGCGGGCGCAGCGAGCGGTGGCTGAAATGAAGCGCAGCCCGCTGGGTGCCTGGATCGCCGTCATTCTCGGTGCCGTCTATTTCCTCACCCCGCTGGTGGCGACCTTCGAGTTTTCGCTGCGGCTGAAGCGCGGCGAATATTCCTTCGAAGCCTACAAGATTGTGCTGGGGGACAGCAATTTCCAAAGCTCGTTCCTGTTCTCGGTCGCGCTGGCCTTCGGCACCATTGTCGCTGGTATCCTGCTGGTGGTGCCTACCGCCTACTGGGTGCAATTGCGGCTGCCAAAGCTGCGTTCGCTGGTCGAATTCATCACGCTGCTGCCGCTGGTCATCCCTGCCATTGTTCTGGTTTTCGGCTATATCCGGATGTATAATTCGGAGTCATTGCTACCGTTGACGGCATCGGCGTCCGGCACCAATATCCTGTTGACCTTGGGCTATGCCGCGCTCGCCTTGCCCTACATGTATCGCGCCGTGGATACCGGCCTGCGGGCGATTGACGTGCGCACGCTGACCGAGGCGGCGGAGAGTCTGGGGGCGGGCAGCGGCACCATCCTGTTCCGCATCATCCTGCCCAATATTCGCTCGGCTATCCTCAGCGGCGCTTTTCTCACCTTTGCCATTGTCATTGGCGAATTCACCTTTGCCAGCCTGCTGAATCGCCCGGCCTTTGGCCCCTACCTGCAATTGATCGGGGCCAACCGCGCCTATGAGCCGGCGGCGCTGGCAGTGATGGCCTTTGCCATCACCTGGGCGGCGATGGGGTTGATGCAACTGGCAGGCTCGGCCCGACGGAGCCCGCGATGAGTTTTGTTACCATCCACCAGCTTTCCAAAAGCTTTGGCAATCTTGATGTGGTACGCGGGTTTG
>JAYVYA010000383.1:0-4559 GCA_043784745.1 Hyphomicrobiales bacterium | reverse complement strand
GCCCTCCTCTGCCTCGGCGGCGAAGAGCCGGATGGCATGGAAGAGAAAGGTGCCCGAACCGCAGGCCGGGTCCAGCACCCGGTCGCGCAACGGATCGGTCACGGCCTTGCGCACCACCTTGGCCGCCAGCCAGTCGGGCGTGTAATATTCGCCCAGCCCGTGCCGCTGGTCGCGGTCGATCAGCGATTCATACAGCACCTTGAGCACGTCGCATTCCACCTCCGCGAGGCGGAAGCGGCGGACGTGCGCCATGATCTGGCGCACCAGCGCCTCGCCCTCGGCATCGGCCACGATCCAGTCGAAGAAATCGCTCTCCACCGCGCCGTGGATGCCGACGGCAGCAAAACTCTCGCCCGACAGCAGGCGCTTGGGATCGTCCTCGCGCATCTGCATCACGGCGAGCGCGATGCATTTGGCGACGATGACGAGGAATGTATGCTGGAACCACAGATTGTCGTCCTCGACCTCGCGCCCGTAGACGAGGGTGAGCAATTGCGCCCAGAGCTGGCGCTTGAGCGCGACAGCCTTGTCGCCCTTCAGCTTCTGCCACAACGCCTTGAGCCTCGCATCGGCAATGTGGAACGCCAGAGAATCCTGCCCCAGCTCCGCCCTCACCGTCAGCGGATCCGGCGGCAGCGAGGATTTGAGAGCGACAGCGCCGTCGAGCCAGGCGAGGAATTCGGCAGGCCTCGCGGGATCGAGGATGGTGTCCTTGATGCGGACCAGCCGCCCCTGCGCCAGCTCGAATACCGCCCATTTGCGCCCGTCCGACGCGATGCCGGTGAAATGCTGCTGTTCGGCGCGCTCGCGGTCGGCGAGATAGTCGGGCATCTTGCGCTCGACGTCGGCCCATTCCTTGTCGAGATCGCTCTTGGCCTCGAAGACGGTTCGCCCGATCAAGGCATCGATGCGACCGCGCACCTCGGGAACCCGGCGCTCGAAATCCAGCGCCGACAATTCGATCTGGAATTCCTCGACCAGCAACTGCCGGAAATCCGCCTTGACCTCGTCATGGCCGGGCTTGCCGTGCAAATGCAGAAGAAGTTCGAGAGTTTTGGGATTTTCGGTCAAAGAATGAGTCTCCGCCGCCACGTTAGCGGCTTGCGCGCCGGGCAACAACCGGATGCGGCGCCACGTCCATCGCCCTGCCACGAAACCCTTCACCCAACCTCACCCCAATGCTATAGCGCGTGCACCGCAACATCAGCCGGAAAGGCCAGCCCATGCAGAAGATCAAAGTCACCAACCCCCTTGTCGAACTGGATGGCGACGAGATGACCCGCATCATCTGGCACTACATCCGCGACAAGCTGATCCACCCCTATCTCGACATTGACCTGAAATATTACGATCTCTCGGTCGAGCACCGCGATGCCACGCGCGACCAGGTGACGATTGATTCAGCCGAAGCCATCAAGAAATACGGCGCGGGGGTCAAATGCGCCACCATCACGCCGGACGAGGCGCGGGTGAAGGAATTCAAACTGCACGACATGTGGAAATCACCCAACGGCACCATCCGCAACATTCTGGGCGGGGTGATTTTCCGCGAGCCGATTATCTGCAGGAACGTGCCGCGCCTGGTGCCGGGCTGGACCCAGCCGATCATCATCGGCCGCCATGCCTATGGCGACCAGTATCGCGCCACCGATTTCAAAGTGCCCGGCAAAGGCCGCCTGACGATGAAATTCGAGGGCGAGGACGGCACATTGATCGAGAAGGAAGTGTTCAAGTTTCCCGCCGCTGGCGTCGCCATGGCCATGTATAATCTGGACGGGTCGATCCGCGATTTTGCCCGCGCCTCAATGAATTTTGCGCTTGCACGCAAGTTCCCGCTTTACCTCTCCACCAAGAACACCATTCTGAAAGTTTATGACGGGCGCTTCAAGGACTTGTTCGAGGAGGTGTTTGATGCCGAATTTGCTGGCAGGTTCAAGGCCGCCGGCATCACCTACGAGCACCGCTTGATCGATGACATGGTCGCCTCCGCGCTAAAATGGTCGGGCGGCTACGTCTGGGCCTGCAAGAACTATGACGGCGATGTGCAGTCCGACACGGTCGCGCAGGGATTTGGCTCGCTGGGGCTGATGACCTCGGTGCTGCTGACGCCCGACGGCCAGACAGTGGAGGCGGAAGCGGCGCACGGCACCGTCACCCGCCATTACCGCGAACACCAGAAGGGCCGGGAAACTTCGACCAATTCAATCGCCTCGATCTTTGCCTGGACCCGCGGCCTCGAACACCGTGCCAAGCTGGATGGCAATGAAGCGCTGAAACGCTTCGCCCTGACGCTGGAGAAGGTTTGCGTCGATACCGTAGAAGCGGGTTACATGACCAAGGATCTGGCGCTGCTGGTCGGACCGGAGCAGAAATGGCTGTCGACCACCGGCTTCCTCGACAAGATTGATTCCAGCCTGCACAAAGCGATGGCGTGACGAAAATATGACGTTTTGGCCCCGAAACAAGAAATTTCGGGGCCAAAAACTGCCAATATCCGGTAGTCCGCTCATTGTGTCCCGAGACCACCTTCGGTATAAGGCAATCAAAATTACAGCTTGGGACATTGAAATCATGGCGGCTGACCAGATGTTGCAAATCTACAAGCCGTCCGATGACGAAGCGTTCATGAATGATCGCCAGCGCGATTATTTCAGGCGCAAACTGGTGGCCTGGAAGGACGAAATCCTGCGCGAGAGCCGCGAAACGCTGGCGGCCTTGCAGAACGAGAATGAAAACCATCCCGACATCGCCGACCGCGCCTCCTCCGAGACCGACCGGGCGATTGAGCTGCGGGCCCGGGACCGCCAGCGCAAACTGATCTCGAAGATTGATTCCGCCCTGTCCCGCATCGAGGATGGCAGCTACGGCTATTGCGAATCAACGGGCGAGCCCATCTCGCTGCGCCGTCTCGACGCCCGCCCGATTGCCACATTGTCGGTGGAAGCCCAGGAGCGCCACGAGCGTCGCGAAAAAGTCTACCGCGACGAATAGCCGGGCAGGACGCCCCTTTCCGGAGCCATCCGAACGGGTTTTGTGCCTGCCTATTTCGGCAGCGGCCGGCCCAGCAGCCTGGCCATTTCCTCTTCCAGGGAATCCAGCGGCGACGGACCCGCCGGTTTGGCAGGCTGCACTGGCGGCAGCTGGGCCACAGGCGGGCGCACCGGCAAGGCCCGCGGCGGAACCGGTTCGGGATTGGGCAGCACATCCGTCAAAGCCATTGCCGTATCGGTCACGCCAGCCGGAAGCTGCGGACGCGGCACGATGGCCGGAAGCGCAATGGGTTGGGGAGCGACCGGCGGCCTTTGCACAAAAACCGGGGCAAACCGCCCGGCCACAGGCGGGCGCGGCAAAACCGGGGCGGGCGTGGCAGCCTGCGGCGGAGCAGGCACGGGCTGGGACAGCACGGGCAGCACCAGGGCAACAGGTGTGCCAGCAACCGGTGCCCGGACATCATTTTGCGGGGCAGCAGGGGCGGGCACCGCCACCGGCTGCATCGGCGCAGGCCCCGCCCCGACGGGAGGAGCCGGTGCCGGACGCCCCGGCGCTGGCGGCACAGCCAGTGCCGGGGCCGGGGCGGGCCTTGCATTTGCCAGCATCACCGGCGGTGGCACCGGCTCGGCGAGCGACAGGTTGAGCGCAGCGGCAATGGCCTCGCGGGCATTTTCATTGTCCCGCGCCCTGGCAGCTCGGGCCTGATCCACCTCAGCCTGCGGCTGCGGGGCCGCTGCGCGCTGGACAGCGGGCAACGGTTCGGGCGGCAAGACAAAAGGCGCAACGGGAGAGGCCGGTGCCCTCGCGCGCGGACTGGCGGGCGCAGCCTCTGGCGCTGGCCGGGCGGGCGGCATTTGCGCCGCCACCACCACCACGGGCGCCGCTTGCAAATTTGCCGCAGCACCCGCCTCGCGCTCGCGCGGTGCCCGCGCCTCGACCCGCACAATCTGCGATTCGATCAGCACATCGTTCGGTCCGCCGATCAAAATCAGGTGCTCGACATTGTCGCGCCGCACCAGCACCAGCTGCCGCTCGCGGTCAATATCGTGCACATCGACCACGCCCAGACGCAGCTGGCGGGTGCGCGAGCCGCCGGGCACACGGACGCCGCGGCCAAGCAAGGCGCGCCAGGCCACAACAGCCAGCAATACCAGGACCAGAACGGTGCCGCCAACAGCTGCATAAAACAGCGGCTTGTTGGTGGCATAGAGGTCAGTCAGAAACTGCATTTCAAATTCCAGCCCCAAATCCGGGTTCAATTGCCTCTACACAGGGTCTAGCACACTTGCTGGCATCAGGGGCAAAACGTTAAGAAGTAGTTAACCCTGATGCCATGGCTCCAGCTTGCTGCCCGCCCGGCCCTGGTTGCGCACAGGCCTCCCTGTTTTCCTGCACAGAGTCCAATTGCAATGCAAGCTCCGGCACAGCATTGTGCTAGTAAATGCGGCACCAATTGGACCCGAATCGATTCAAACCGGCAGCTTCGTCCCGGGGCCGTGGCCCGCAGCCCTTTTTGCAAGCCTGAGCCATGCCTGATCCTTTTCCGCCCCCCAGCCAAAACCCCGCCG
>JAYVYA010000382.1:0-2335 GCA_043784745.1 Hyphomicrobiales bacterium | reverse complement strand
TGCCCTGATTGACATGGTGGTGCGCACCGCCAATGGCCGCCTGACGGCAGCGGAGGCCCTTGGCCACCGCGAATACAGTTTAACGAAACTCTACCGCAGCGCTTGAACTGCGGACGAGGCGCTCCGGGGCTTGCTCCGGGACAGGAAAGCGCGAATTCTGCCGGGTGGCCAAGAAAAGCAATAAAGCCACCCGGCTGTTTCGTGAGGAAAGCGTCAAACGGAGTTGCTTTTGCCAGCTATTGTCATCACCGAATTTATGGACGAGGCGGCTGTGGCCGATCTCGCGCGCAGCCATGACGTGCTCTACGATCCAGCGCTGGTGGATAAACCAGAAGCGCTCCATGCCGCACTCGCCAGCGCCCGCGCCCTGATTGTGCGCAACCGCACGCAGGTGCGGCCCGCCCTGTTGGCCGATGCGCCGCATCTGGCCTGCGTTGGCCGCCTCGGCGTCGGACTGGACAATATTGACCTGCCCGCCTGCGCCGCCCGCTCCATCGCCGTCTATCCCGCCACCGGGGCCAATGATGTGGCCGTAGCCGAGTATGTCATAGCCAGCGCCCTGATACTGCTGCGCGGGGCCTATGCCGCCACAGCCGCCGTCGCAGAAGGCCAGTGGCCGCGCAATGCGCTGATGGGACGCGAGATTTCTGGCAGTGTTCTGGGTCTGGTCGGCTTTGGCGCCATTGCCCGCGAGACGGCTTTGCGGGCAAAGGGGATGGGCATGGAGATCATCGCCCATGATCCGTTCGTGCCGGACGCGCATCCGGCCTGGACGCGTTTCCACACGCAAAGCGTGGCGCTGGCGGAATTGCTGCAGCGCGCCGACATCATTAGCCTGCATGTGCCCCTGACCGAGGGAACGCGCAACATCGTCAACGCCACCTCCCTTGCGAGCATGAAGCCCGGTGCCATCCTGATCAACGCCGCGCGCGGCGGCGTGGTCGATGAAGCGGCATTGGCCGCTGCCTTGCGCGGCAAAAAACTGGGCGGGGCGGCGCTGGACGTGTTTGAGCTGGAGCCGCTGGATGCCGGCAGAGGTGCCATTTTCGCTGGTTGTCCCAACCTGATCCTCACCCCGCATATCGCGGGGGTGACCGTTGAATCCAATACGCGGGTTTCCTGGCTGATCGCCCGAAAGGTTACGGAGCATCTGGCCGGGTTGGCCAAACCATGAGCGGCCCGCCAAAAATCTCCCTCGCCGAAGCCCGCGTCCGAGCCGCGCAAATCCTGGTGGACAATAATGCCAGCCCGGCAAACGCTGGAGCCACCGCCCGCGCGCTCGTGGCCGCCGAGGCAGACGGCCTCGCCGGCCACGGCCTGACCCGCCTCGCCAGCTATGCCGCGCAGGCCAAATGCGGCAAGGTCGATGGCCATGCCCTTCCCGTTCTCACCCAGCCACGCCCCGCCCTGCTCCGGGTCGATGCGGCGCTGGGCTTTGCCTATCCAGCGATTGATCTGGCTCTGGCCCGGCTGATTCCGCTGGCGCAGTCGCAGGGCCTGGCCGCTGCCAGCCTCTGCCGCTCGCACCATTGCGGAGCCATGGGCCTGCATGTCGAGGCTCTCGCCCGCCACGGCTTGTGTGCGCTGATGTTTGCCAATACCCCCGCCGCCATGGCCCCCTGGGGCGGGCAGGCCGCGATCTATGGCACCAACCCCATTGCCTTTGCCGCTCCTGTGCCGGGCAGTGATCCCGTCGTGATTGATCTCTCGCTTTCCAAAGTGGCGCGCGGCAATATTGTTGCGGCCAGACAGAAGGGCATGAAAATTCCCGAAGGCTGGGCACTGGATGCTGCAGGACGGCCCACCACCGACCCCGATGCCGCCTTGGCCGGCACAATGGTGCCCATGGGCGATGCCAAGGGCACCGCTCTGGCGCTGATGGTGGAAATTCTGGCCGCATGCCTGACCGGTGCAATCTTGTCGAAAGACGCGACTTCCTTTCTCGATGCCAAGGGCGGCCCGCCATCCGTTGGCCAGATGATCCTTGCCTTTGATCCGGCCGCCTTTTCCGGCGGCGGCTATGACGGACGCATCGGCCAGCTGGTCGCGGCTCTGGCGGCAGATGCCGGAACGCGCCTGCCGGGCGCGCGGCGCTACGCCCACCGCAAGACTGCCGAACGCGATGGGCTGGCCCTGTCTTTTTAGCCGCTGGATTTTCCGGCAACGAAGTCCGGTGACCATGTTGAAACGGCAACAAAATGCCCCTCCTGCGGGCAGGAGGGGCAAACCACGGGCGGCGGATTAGGCACGGATGACCGCGGATCCTTCCTTCGGTGACAACAAAAGCAGTCGGCGGAATGTTGGGCGCGGGCCAAAATTCAGTACTATTCCAACT
>JAYVYA010000381.1:0-10136 GCA_043784745.1 Hyphomicrobiales bacterium | reverse complement strand
CCGAACTGAAGGCGCTTGGCTTTGACAAGCTGATGGAAACCCTGCGCCAGCGCCTCGCCGAGCAGAAGGAGCGGCACCAGGGCGGCTCCAAATGGATTGGCACGGCGGGCACCTCGCCCTTCGGGGCTTATGGCTACCATCCGGAGGGCGTGCGCATCGGCCAGGACGGCAACCGCAATTTTCGCGCGGGCAAAGTGTGGGACAAGCGCGAATTCCGCGATCTGGACGGCGGCGAGGGCCTGGGCCAGCGCAATATGCGCATGGCCCTGCGCCGCCTGCGCAAATTTGCCCGCACCGGAGCGGCGGACGAACTGGATATCGACACCACCATTTCGCAGACCGCCGAGCACGGCTATCTCGATATCAAGCTGCGGCCCGAGCGGCGCAACGCCATGAAAGTGCTGCTGCTGTTTGACATTGGCGGCTCAATGGACTGGCACATCAGCCAGGCCGAGGCGCTGTTTTCCGCCGCCCGCAGCGAATTCAAGCATATGCACCAGTTCTATTTCCACAATTGTGTCTACGAGAACTTGTGGACCCGGAATGACCGCCGCCGCTCCGAACTGACGCCGGTGATGGACGTGATCCACACCTATCCGCGCGATACGCGGGTGATCATTGTCGGTGATGCCGCGATGAGCCCGCATGAAATCATCCAGCCCGGCGGTTCGGTGGAGCACATGAACCCGGAGCCGGGTGCGGTGTGGATGGAGCGTCTGGCACGGGCGTTTCCGGCGCTGGTCTGGCTCAATCCGGTCAGCGAGACCTCGTGGGGCTACACCCATTCGATCCAGATGATGCAGCGCCTGACCGGGGGGCGGATGTTTCCGCTGACGCTGGACGGGCTTGACCGGGCGATGCGGCAACTGGTGCGCTAGGGGCGAACCGCGAACCCCAGGGTTCGCAGGCACTGCGAGACTTGCGAACCTGAAGGTTCGCGGTCCGGTGCCGGGCATTGACCGGCCAAGCCCGGTGCCGCATGGTGCGGACGTTCCCAACCGGTGATTTGATGTCCATCAATAGTCCTGCCGTCGCCTCATCGGGCTGGCGCACGCCTGGCATGTTTCTGATTATCGCCACGGCGACCAATCAGGCCAGCTTTGCGGCCTGGCAGGCGCTGATCAACAATTTTGCCCGCGATTCCTTTGGGGCCACCGGATATGAAATCGGCGTGCAGCAATCGGTGCGGGAAATTCCGGGGCTGCTGGCCTTTACCGCCATATTCGTGCTGTTTTTGCTGCGCGAGCAGACCTTCGCCTGGCTCTCGCTTGGCATTCTGGGCCTTGGCATTGCCATCACCGGCTATTTTCCGGCGACGACCGGGTTTTACCTGACCACGCTGCTGATGTCGGTTGGCTTCCATTATTACGAGACGATGAACCAGTCGCTGTCGCTGCAATGGTTTTCCGTGCGCGAGGCACCTGTGTTCTTGGCCCGTGTGATGTCGGCCTCGGCCATGGCGCAGATTCTGGCGTTTGGCGCGATCTGGCTGATCGCGCAATATTGGCACCTTGACTATAAAATCATGTTTGCCGGGTTTGGGCTGATTGGCATTGCTGCCGCCCTGTTCCTCGGCCTGGCCTTCCCGCGCTTTCCGCAAAAAGTCATTCAGAACCCCGGCTTTGTGCTGCGCCAACGCTACTGGCTGTATTATGCGCTGAATTTTATGGGCGGGGCGCGGCGGCAGATTTTCGTGGTGTTTGCGGCCTGGTTGATGGTGGAGAAATTCGGTTTCCAGCCGGAAAATATCGCGGCCCTGTTTTTGTTGAACTATCTCTTCAATTTCTTCCTTGCCCCGAAAATTGGCCGGCTGATCCTGCACTATGGCGAGCGTACGGCCATTACCCTCGAGAACGCCTGTCTGGTCGGCGTGTTCGTCGCCTATGCTTTCGTGCAGGATTCCACGGTGGCTTGCGTGCTGTATGTCATCGACAATGCGTTTTTTTCACTGTCGATTGCCCAGAAAACCTATTTTCAGAAAATCGCCGATCCCGCCGACATGGCCCCGACAGCGGGCGTCGCCTTTACCATCAACCATATTGCAGCGGTGTTCCTGCCCTTTGCGCTGGGGTTCGTCTGGCTGAAGAACCCGGCGTTGGTGTTTTTCTGCGGGGCCGGTTTTGCCGCCATGGCGCTGGTTCTGGCGCGGATGATTCCGGCCCGCCCGGCCCATGGCCATGAAAGCATCTGGGCCAGAACGGCGGCGCAACCGGCGGAGTGACCCCTGGGAAACACGACCGTCCGGTCGCTTTTTCGCGGAGGCGAACCTGCAAAATGGAGCAGCGAGGGGCGACCGGGAGGATCGCGTTCCGGAGGGGTTAGCCGAAGATTACGGCTTGGGCGGCAATAGCGCTGCCTTGGCGGCGTCTTCCTTGGCCTTTTTCTCGCCGCGCTTTTCCGCCACTTCGGAGACGCGGCGGCCAATGTCGGGATTGCGCTCGACAAGGGCGTGAAAATCGGCTGCATCCAGCACCAGCAATTTGGTTGCCTGCACCGCCCGCACGTCGGCGGTGCGGCGGCTCTGGCGCAAAATCGCCATTTCGCCGAAAAATTGCCCTTCGCCCAGCCTGATGCCGCCGCCGGGAATTTCGACCGAGACTTCTCCGCCGGCGATAAAAAACATCGATTGCGCCACCTCGCCCTTGCGCACGATCATCGCGCCGGCCGGCACATTGCGCGAGCGCAGATAGGGCATGATTTCGGCAATTTCATCGGCTTTCAGCCCGGCAAACAACGGCACGCGGGCGAGCATGGCCCAGTTGACGACAAAATCGCGCTTGTGCAGCTCATTGGCAAAGGCGGTGGCGACAATGCCGACGGGCAGGGCCACCATCATCACGCCCAGGATCATGGTGGCGCTGGCGACGATGCGGCCGGGCAGGGTGCCGGGCACTACATCGCCATAGCCCGTAGTGGTCAGCGTCACAATCGCCCACCACATGGCGGCGGGTATGGAATCAAAATGTTCAGCATCCACTGCATACATAGCCCCCGCCGTTATCAAAACCAGTCCGAGCAGGATGACGGCAAAGGCGAACAGGGCGCGCTGCTCGGTTTTGAGCGCGGCCAGCAGCGAGCGCATCCCCGGCGAATAGCGGGTGATCTTGAAAAACCGGAACAGCCGCATCAGGGTGACAATGTGCGGATCAGCCAGGTTGAGCCAGCCAACCAGCGGCGGGAGGATGGACAACAGGTCAATCACAGCCTGAAAACTGCGGATATACAGCAGCCGGGCCCGCCACGGCTTCATGCCGTAATAGGTGATATTGTCGGGCGCGCACCACAGTCGCAGAACGTATTCTACCGTAAAAACCGCAACGGTCAGGGCCTCAACTATTGAGAATTCCCGCGCAAAGGCGCTGGCAAAATCCGGCACGGTCTGAAGCACCACGCACACGACCGATGCAATGGTCAGCAAGACCAGAATGCGGTGCACCAGTTTGGCCAGCCTGTCGGTAACCACCCCGCCTTCCATGACGAAATGCACGCGCTGGCGACCCGCTGCCCAAGTGAAGCTGCGGGCAGTCTCTGTCATTGGCCGCCTGCTGCAATGGCGGCGGCGATGGCATCGAGAGCGGCCTGGGCTTTGGTCCCGTCCGGCCCGCCGGCCTGCGCCGAATCCGGCTTGCCGCCGCCGCCCCTGCCGCCGAGGCTTTCCGAGCCGGCACGCACGAAATCGACCGCGTTAAAACGGGCCGTTAGGTCGGGCGTGACGCCGACGATAATGCCCGCCTTGCCATCGGGCATGACGCTGACAATGGCGACAATGCCGGAGCCAAGCTTGCCCTTGGCGGCATCGGCAAGGGACTTCAAATCCTTCATCTCAATGCCCTGGGCAATGCGGGCGAGATATTTGACCCCGCCAATATCGCGCGGCGCGCTCTCGCCGCCGTCCCCGGCCATGGCGAGCTTTTTGCGGGCCTCGCCCAGATCGCGCTCCAGCTTCTTGCGCTCCTCCACCAATGCCAAAACACGTTCCATCGTCTGGTCGGTGGAGACCCGCATCAACCCGGCGAGGTCGCGCAGGCGGCGGGCTTCCCCGGTGAGATGCTGGCGGGCGGCCTCGCCGGTTTTGGCCTCAATGCGGCGCACGCCGGAGGCGACGGCGGCTTCCGCGACAATGGTGACCAGCCCGATATCGCCGGTGCGGCGGGCGTGGGTGCCGCCGCATAATTCCACGGAATAGGTTGTCTCCGGCGCGCCGGGGTCGGTGCCCATGCTGACGACGCGCACTTCATCGCCATATTTCTCGCCGAACAGGGCGCGGGCACCGGAATTCTTTGCATCCTCAACGCCCATCAGACGGGTGGTAATGTCGCCATTTTGCAGAATGACACTGTTGGCCAAGTCTTCAGCGGCGGCGATTTCCGATTCCGAGACGGGTTTGGGGTGAGAAAAATCGAAGCGCAGGCGGTCATGCGCCACCAGCGAACCTTTTTGCGCGACATGGTTGCCCAAAACCTGGCGCAGCGCCTCATGCAGCAAATGGGTGGCGGAATGGTTGGCGCGGATGGCGCTGCGGCGGTCGTGGTCCACCGCCAGCTCAACCGGGGCGTCGAGCATGAGCGAGCCGCTGTCCACAATGGTTTCATGGACGAAGAGATCGCCAAGGCGTTTTTGGGTGCTGGTGATGCGGGCGGCAAGGCCCGCGCCGCTCAAGGTGCCGGTGTCGCCGGCCTGGCCGCCGGATTCGCCATAGAACGGGGTCTGGTTGAGGATGACCCAGCCGGTTTCGCCAGTGTTGAGGCGATCCACCGGCTTGCCGTCGCGCAGGATGGCACGCACGATGCCCTCGGCCTTTTCGGTGGAATAGCCGAGGAATTCGGTTGCGCCCAAATCCTCCTTCAGGCCAAACCAGATGGTTTCGGTCGCGGAATCGCCCGAACCGGCCCAGGCGGCGCGGGCGTCGGCGCGCTGGCGCTGCATGGCGGCTTCAAATCCGGCGGTATCGATGGAAATGCCGCGCGGGCGCAACGCATCCTGCGTCAGGTCGAGCGGGAAGCCGTAGGTGTCGTAAAGCTTGAAGGCGGTTTCACCGGGAAGGCTCGCCCCCTTGACGAAATGGCGGGTTTCATCATCGAGAATCGCCAGACCACGGACGAGGGTGATGCGGAACTTGGTTTCCTCCAGCCGGAACGTCTCGGTGATCAGCGCTTCGGCGCGGATCAGCTCGGGATAGGCCTGGCCCATCTCGCGGTTGAGGGCGGGCACCAGCCGCCACATCAGCGGCTCCCTGGCGCCCAGAAGCTGGGCGTGGCGCATGGCGCGGCGCATGATGCGGCGCAGGACATAACCGCGACCTTCGTTGGACGGCAGCACGCCATCGGCAACCAAGAACGAGCAGGCGCGCAAATGGTCGGCGATAATGCGGTGGCTGGCGGCCTGCGGTCCATTGGGCGCGACACCGGTGGCGTCGGCGACGGCGCGAATCAGGGCGCGCATCATGTCGGTGTCATAGTTGGATTTGACCCCCTGCAGCAGCGCCGCCATGCGCTCCAGCCCCATGCCGGTATCAATCGAGGGGCGGGGCAGGGCGACGCGGTTGCCGGGGCCAAGCTGTTCATATTGCATGAACACCAGGTTCCAGAATTCCAGAAAGCGGTCGCCGTCCTCATCGGCGCTGCCGGGCGGGCCGCCAGCGAGGCTGTCGCCCTGGTCATAGAAAATCTCGGAGCAGGGGCCGCAGGGGCCGGTATCGCCCATCGACCAAAAATTGTCGGCGGTGGGGATGCGGATAATCCGGCTTTCCGGCAGGCCGGCGATTTTCTTCCACAATCTGTGGGCTTCATCATCATCATGGTAGATGGTGACCAGCAGGTGCTTTGGGTCAATGCCAAATTCTTTGGTGATCAGGTTCCAGGCCAGTTCAATTGCCAGTGGCTTGAAATAATCGCCAAACGAGAAATTACCGAGCATTTCAAAGAAAGTGTGGTGGCGGGCGGTATAGCCGACATTGTCGAGATCATTATGCTTGCCGCCGGCGCGGACCACCTTCTGGGCCGTGGTGGCGCGGCTGTAGGGGCGCTTCTCGATGCCGGTGAAGACATTCTTGAACTGCACCATGCCGGCATTGGTGAACATCAGGGTCGGGTCGTTGTGGGGAACCAGCGGGGACGAGGCGACGGTGGAATGGCCGTGGCGGACGAAATAGTCCAGGAATGTTGATCTGATCTCGTTGACGCCGCTCATATTCCCGCACCAATTCTGGCTCAAGCCCTGCAAATTCCTGCCCGCCGGGGCAAGGGGTCCGCCTGGACCCGATGCCTTTCTAGCGGTGCCGGTTTTAGCTGTCGAGCGGCTTGGTCCAGAATTACTCTTCCACACCGTCGTCGGGTTCGGGCGAGCCGGTTTCCAGAATGCGCTCGGCAATCAGGCCGGAATTTTCGCGGATGGCCTGCTCAATGCGCTTGGCGATTTCCGGATTGGCTTTGAGGAAGGCCTTGGAATTCTCGCGGCCCTGGCCGAGCCGGGTGGAATCATAGGAGAACCAGGCCCCGGATTTCTCGACCACGCCGGCCTTGACGCCAAGGTCGATCAATTCGCCGGTCTTGGAAATGCCCTCGCCATACATGATGTCGAACTCGACCTGCTTGAACGGCGGGGCCACCTTGTTCTTCACCACTTTGACGCGGGTCTGGTTGCCGGTTACCTCTTCGCGGTCCTTGATCGCGCCGATGCGGCGGATGTCGAGACGCACAGAGGCGTAGAATTTCAGCGCATTGCCGCCGGTGGTGGTTTCGGGCGAGCCATACATGACGCCGATTTTCATGCGGATCTGGTTGATGAAAATCACCATCGTATTCGAGCGGGAAATCGACCCGGTCAGCTTGCGCAGGGCCTGGCTCATCAGGCGGGCCTGCAACCCCGGTTGCACATCGCCCATTTCACCCTCAATTTCGGCGCGGGGGGTGAGGGCGGCGACCGAATCAATCACCAGCACGTCGATGGCGCCCGAGCGCACCAAAGTGTCGGTGATTTCCAGCGCCTGCTCGCCGGTGTCGGGCTGCGAGATCAGCAAGTCTTCCAGGTTGACGCCGAGCTTTCTGGCATAGATCGGGTCGAGCGCATGTTCGGCATCGACAAAGGCACAGATGCCGCCGCGCTTCTGCGCCTCGGCGATCACATGCAGGGTCAGCGTGGTTTTGCCCGACGATTCGGGGCCGTAGATTTCAACCACCCGTCCGCGTGGCAGGCCGCCAACGCCAAGCGCAATGTCCAGCCCGATCGAGCCGGTTGAAACCGTCTCGATATCCACCGCCTTCTGGTTTTTGCCCAGCCGCATGATCGAACCCTTGCCAAAGGCGCGTTCGATCTGGGACAGGGCGGCGTCGAGCGCCTTGGTTTTATCCACGGATGATCCTTCCACGAGGCGGAGATTGGCTTGGGATGACGCTGCGGCCATTGGAATATTCCTTCTTGCACGGGTTGCGGGGAAGAGCAATACAGCCACCGTATCGGGTTTGTTCCCAAACGCAAGTTCTTTTTTTGTTCACGCGACATGCAACTGGAGGGTGTGGTTAATTTTGGCGGCAGGGGCCGGAAAACGCCTCACCCCATTGCCGCCTTCACCGTCTCAATCAGCTGCTTCAGCGTGAACGGCTTGGGCAAAAAGCCGAATTCCTCGCCGGGAGGCAGGTTTTTGGAAAAGGCTTCCTCGGCATAGCCGGAGGCAAAAATCACTTTGGCCTTGATGCCGCGCTTGCGCAATTCGCCGAGCATGGTCGGCCCGTCCATCTCGGGCATGACGACGTCGGAGACAATCAAATCGAGCTTGCCGTTGACGCTGGCCACCACTTCGAGGGCTTCAACACCCGACGCGGCTTGCAGCACTGTATAGCCGCGCGAGGCGAGGGCGCGGGCTCCGAAGGCGCGGACGGCCTCTTCATCCTCCACCAGCAGGATGATGCCATGGCCGGTGAGGTCCGCGGCGACTGGCTTGACCGCCTCCTTGGCGGCGGGTTCCTCGCTGGCGAGCGGAATGTAGCGCGGCAGCAGGATGCGGAATGTCGTGCCTTTGCCGAGGGTCGAGTCGCAAAATATATAGCCGCCGGTCTGCTTGACGATGCCATAGACCATCGACAGGCCAAGGCCGGTGCCCTTGCCGGTCTCCTTGGTGGTGAAGAACGGCTCGAAGATTTTCTGCTTGATCTCGTCGGGGATGCCGTGGCCATTGTCCTCAACCTCAATGGCGACATATTCGGCGGCAACCAGCGATTTCTCGCTGAAGGCGGCACAATCGGCGATGGAGATATTGCGGGTGTGCAGGGAGATTTTGCCGCTGTCACCCAGGGCATCATTGGCATTCACCACCAGATTGACCACCACCTGTTCCAGCTGGCCGGAATCGGCCTTGCAGAACCACAGGTCGCGCCCGTGCTTGAGTTCGAGCTCGATCTTGTCCTTGACGAGGCGGCGCAGCATGATCTGGATTTCGGAGAGCACATCGCCCATCTGCAACACTTGCGGGCGCAGCGTCTGGCGGCGGGAAAAGGCCAGCAATTGCCGCACCAGCCCCGCCGCGCGGTTGGCATTCTGGCGGATCTGCATGATGTCCTGAAACGACGGGTCGGTGGGCCGGTGCTGGGCCAGCAGCAGGTCGGAAAAGCCGATGATGGCGGTCAGCAGATTGTTGAAATCATGCGCGACCCCGCCGGCCAGCTGGCCAATCGCCTGCATCTTGTGGCTTTGGGCAAAACTCTCCTGCAAGGTGCGCTGCTCGGTAATATCGAGCGCGAATACGGTGGCGGCGGTGCCGTCGGTCTCCTCGGCGGGGGAGATGAAAAAGCGGGCCGAACGCGGGTCGGTGCCTACCAGCGTCACGTCCACCGGGGCAATGTCGGTGGTGTTCCGGGCGGCAGCGGCCAGCGCTTCGGTCAGGGCCGGGCGGTCGCGCTCGGCCACGCCCGCCAGCAATTGCCGCGCGCCTTCGCCGCGCGCCGTGTCCAGGGCTTCCGGCAGCAGCTTGGCAAAGGCAGCGTTGGAGCGGGCGATGCGGCCCTTTTCATCGACGGTGGCAATGGCCATGGGGGTGGAATTGAAGAAGCGGGCAAAACGCACCTGCGCGGCGCGCAAATCCTCCGCCGGTTCCTCGCCGGGGGCGCGGTTGAGCACGAGGGTGCGCGAGGGGCCGGGCACCCGTTCCTGGCTGAACGCGACACGGTGCAGCAGGCGCACCGGCAGGCTCTGGCCGTTGCGGCGCTTGAGATCCACATCAAAATGCTCGGTCTTGACCTCGCTGGCCGCCCCGCCAATCGAGGTGAGCATGGCCGCGCCATCGCCCGCCACAATGTCGGACAGGCGCAGCCCGCCCGAGCCGACCTGGGCCAGATCATAATCCAGCCAGCCGGCCAGCGTGGCATTCATATACGAAATGGCCCCGCTGGCGTCCGCCGAAAAAAAGCCGGCCGGAGCATGGTCGAGAAAATTGATGGCGTGCTGCAATTCTTGAAACACATTCTCGTGCCGCTCGCGCTCGCGCGTCACATCGGCCACGCTCCACAGCGTCGCGCGGGGACCATTGTCGCGGTCGAGCGGGCGGACCCGGATGCGGTACCAGCCGACGCTGCCCGAACCGCTGAGGGGTGGGGACAGGCGCAATTCCTCGGCCCCGCGCTTGCCTTCGCGCGCCGCCTGGGCCAGCCGGTAGATCGATTCAGACACGTCGGGCGTGCCGGCAAACAGCCGGTCGACGGTGCGCACATCCGCCGTTTCCCGCGCGCCGGACAGCGCCATGTAGGTTTCGTTGGCATAGACGATGCGGGCGTCGCCTTCGGTGACAATCAGCCCTTCGACATTGCTGTCGGCAATGCGTTTGGTGATGTCATTGCGCGCGCCCTGGCCGGCCAGCTGCAAAAAGCCGACGGCGTAGAAAAACAGGCCGGTAATGCCGATGACCGCGAGCAGCGCCAGAATGCCGACGACCAGCCGCTCAGCCAGGTCTGCCGGGAGGATGAAGAATGCCGCCAGTGTCGCCACCAGAAACACGGCCAGGGCCACGACCAGCCATGGACTGCCGCTGCGCTCGGTGCGGTCGAGCACGGCGGGGTTTTGGCTGGGGGGCGGAAAAGGATCAGGCATGGCTCAGGCTTGCAAAAAGGGCTGCGGGCCACGGCCCCGGGACGAAGCTGCCGGTTTGA
>JAYVYA010000380.1:0-8347 GCA_043784745.1 Hyphomicrobiales bacterium | reverse complement strand
AGCGGGCGAGGCGTCAATCATCCACAATTCGTTGAGGCGGGAAACGGGGTGTGAATTGCGGCCCGTGAGGCGATAATGGCTGCGGAATTTGTCCGGATTGGTCAGTGCCGTGATTTCGACCTTGTGGGTCACTTTCCACGCCTGAAGGCGCTGCTGCACCGTGCGCACCGAGGTCGGCACCTCCGGGAAACGGTCTTTCAGCAGGGTAAAGACATGATCGGCGGACAGGTGCGGCTGGCGGGTAATCAGCGCCAGCATAAAGGTCTTGATCTCCGGCGCATCCAGCCGCCCGGTGCCCCGGCGCGGCGCACCCCGGTCACAGCCGAGCGCGCTGGCGCTGCCGTTGCGCATCAGCTTGCGCCAGCGCAGCAGGGTGCGCGGCGTCAGGCTTTTGGCGGAAGCCTTGATCCAGCTCGCCACCGGCAGGTGGCCGCTGGTGTAGAGAGCGCAAAAGGCCATATCCGCCGATTTCTGGCTGAGTTGCGCCTCTCGTGCATAGGTGTTTGCCGCCACCACCAGCGCCATGCGGGCATCGCGGCTTTCTGTCGCCAGCGGCAGGAGGTGCTGGGCCGCGATTTCCCTTGCCGCCTCGGCGGCGATATTGTGCGGCACCTCGATGCGGCCAATGCTGCGGGAAATATGCAGGGCGCGGCTGTCGGCGGGCAACAGGTCAATATAATATTCCACGCCGCCGCCCCGTCCGGAGCGCGGGCGGCACAGGCTGGGCCGGGCACTCCAGTTTTCGCGCGCGGCCATCAGCAGCCAGCCGCGCTTGGTTTCCGGCAGGCCGGGCAGTTCCAGTTCAGCCAGTTCGGTCGCGGAAAACCAGAGCTTCATTTCAGCCCCGCCTCTGTGCCCTGCAGGGCGGCAATGAGAATGGGGCGGACCTGATCGGCACAGCGCTCCAGCGCCTCCAGCGTCGCCAATACGGCGCGCAGGCGATGGTCGTAGAAATCGGCTTCCCTTTGCGTGAGCGTGCGCCGCGAAATCAGGCCGGGATAGACCCGCTGGCGCATCGCGATTTCACGCCGCACTTCCTCGATTTGCTGGGGCAGGGAGAACTTCATGCGCGGCCTCCGGCGACCCTTGACCGATGCGGATTTGCCCCGTTTGCCAAGACAGGCTTGCGCACCTGTTGCGGTTGGGCTTTGCTGGCGTGAATTTTGGAGAAAATCTTATGCGCTGGCTCCTCGCCCTGACATTTTGCTGTCAAATTGCCCCCGCCCGCGCGGCGGGCTTGACCAAGGATGAGATGAGCGGCTTTGTCTCGGTTGTCGTTGCCAACCGGCTGTGCCCGCTGACAGCAGACAAAGAGCTCTGCTGGCGTTTATGGCGATTGCTCCGGCCAATGACAGCAGCTTCCATCGCCGTTTTCAGGCTGAAATTGCCAAAACTGAAGCTGTCTACCGCAAGATGGAGCCGTGGATGCGTGAGAGCTGGTGCCGCTATATGGATGGCCGCGCTGAAACAGCAGGGTTGAAAAAATAGGCTCACAGCCCGCCTCCCGTCGTCTTCGCCACGGCGACGACAAAAATTGCCCCGGCGAGAAAATTGGCCAGCACCAGCCCGGCAATCAGCAGCCATGCCTCCAGACCGGAGCCGAAAGAGCGGTTGCGGTGGCTGGAACGCGGGAAGCGGAAAGGGTTCACCACGCGGCCTTTCCGGCTTTGGGGGCCTGTTTGGTGAAGTCAAGGAAGGTTTTGCGGTGTTCCGCATCCAGCTTGCCCCACAGCGCCACCATGGACAGGTAAGCGCGGGTCTGCGGATCGGCGGCTTGCGGCTCGCGGCCTTCCAGCTTGTTGAGGGCATGGCCCACGGTCTTGATGCCGGCGCCGCCATCAACCATGCAAGCAACGCCAAAACCGTGGCCGAGCAGACTGGCCTGCCCTATGGCAGTTTTTCTCGCTGGATGACCGGCGCGTCGCCACCCAGTGTTTTTGCCTTGGCAAAGATTGCTCGCGCGTGTGGCGTGACCATTCCATGGTTGCTGGGCGAAGATGCATTTGAGACTATGCATGAGCCAAGCCGCGTTGATATGCTTGGGAGAAAAGTGCGCGGTACGCTGGCATTGGACGAGACGCCTGCGCCGGGCACTGTGCTGGTGCCAGTTCTCGACGTCGCTGCCGCAGCCGGGAGCGGTGCAGAAAACGGCCCGCCGCAGGTAGTGGGCCACCTGCCCTTTACCGAAGAGTTTTTGCACCGGGCCGGGGTGGCCGTATCTACCGCCCACCTGTTGACCGCACACGGCGAAAGCATGTGGCCGACGATCCGCGACGGTGCGCTGGTGCTGGTGGACCGCGTCCGCCACCGCCCCCGGCATGACAATATATATGTGCTGGTGGATGGCGGTGACGTGCGCTTGAAGCGCTATGTTCGTCGGGCTGATGCGCCCTACCTGATTTCCGATAATCCGGATAAATCACGATATCCGGATGAGGCGCTGTCCTTGGCTGATCTGGAGCGGATCAAGATTGAGGGGCGGGTATGCTGGACGGAGACGCGACTGTGAAGCTGGGGTAATGCAATGAATGAATTGAAAAGCTTTTTAGGTTTTGTTGCCGCAATGGTTGGTGCCTGGTGGCTTCACTTTCTTGCAAAATCGTTCCTCGGCGCGGATGAAATCCCGGTTCTGCTGATAGCCTTGCTTGCTATGATTGTGATCGGCGCACAACAAATAATCGCCGGGCAGGGTGCGCTACGTGCAGAACTGGCAAAGCTTGCAGACGAGCGTTCAAAGCGCGTTTAGGGGATTTCCAGTTCCCACTTCCTTGACAAGATGATCTTGCGGCATAAAGCCCAAACGCCCGGAAAATATAGAGTTATCATTATTCTGACGAATTGACGGCGTTTCCCACTTCCGCCTCATCCGTCGCGCTAAGTGCTTGATATTGCGCGCCAGAGAAATTGACCCGGCGTGACTTCGCTGACATCTGATGTTGCGCGCAGATTTGCCCGCTGCGGGCGTTCCTGTTTTCCAGCAATTAACTTAAATGGCTGAAAGGATTACACATTAATTCTTCCCCAGCCGCCAACTCCCGCTTAATTCCATCCATTCCCGCCTTCCCCCCGGTGACATTAGAAATAGCGCGTCACAGGTAGGCGGGACGGCCTTGCGGTGAGACGGTTGCCTCGCCCGGTTTTGCCAGCTTGTGATCGTTTGCCGCCGTGCAAGGGCGACCGGGACGGTTGCGTTCCCGGGAGCGTCGCGGTCCCGAGGGAGGGCGATTTTTGGCGGCGCACCTGCTAGCTTCGAGCGCAGCCCGTTTGCCGAATCATGAGACCGCCGATGCAGCGCCAGTTTTATACGCTTGATGTGTTTACCAGCCGGGCGCTGAGCGGCAATCCGCTCGCCGTCGTGCTGGACAGCGCCGGGCTGGATGCGGGGCAGATGCTGCAGATTGCCAGGGAATTCAACCTGTCTGAAACCGCTTTCGTGCTGGAGCCGCGGGATCCGGTCAACACCGCCCGCATCCGGATTTTTACGCCGGCGCGGGAATTGCCGTTTGCCGGGCATCCCACGGTCGGAACGGCGGCGCTGCTCGGCCTGTTGCGGGCCCCGCAAATGATGGTCTCGCGTGATGTTGGGGTGATGATCGAGGAGGAGGTAGGCACCATCTCCTGCACCGTGCGCCATCTCAAGGGGCAGGCGGTGCGGGCTTGCTTCACCGTGCCGCAGGTGCCGGAGGTCTACGGCGTGGTGCCGATCACGCCGGTCATCGCTTCGGCGCTCGGCCTGAAGCCGGGTGATACCGGCTTTGACAACCATGTGCCAACATTGTTTTCGGCCGGTGTGCCCTACACCTTTGTGCCGGTGAAAAACCGCGACGTACTGGCCCGCGCCCTGCCGCAGGCCAGCCAGTGGGGCGGGGCGTTTGGCGGCAATGCCCACCGCAGCGCTTATCTCTATACAAGAGATGTCTCGGAAGCTGGCCATGCCTTCTCCACCCGGATGTTCTTTCCGCTGAATTCGATTGTTGAAGACCCTGCCACCGGTTCCGCCGCTGCCGCCTTTGCAGGGGTGATTGCCCAGTTTGACAAGCCGGGGGATGGCGACCACACGCTGGTGCTGGAGCAGGGCTACCAGATGGGCCGGCCCAGCCAGATCACGCTGGGGCTGGACATGCTGGACGGGCGGCTAACAGGCGCGTCCATCGGCGGGTATTCGATGGTGGTGTCGAAGGGCACGCTGGAGGTGTGAGGCGAAACGGGGTTGAAATGGTATATTTATGCCCCTATATTTGCTTATGAAATTTGTATTCGATCCTGTTAAAAGCCTCAAGAACGAGGTCAAGCATGGCATTGATTTTGACGCCGCCCAAGCGCTTTGGGATGATGACAGGCTCCTGGAGCTTCCGGCAAGGGTGCAAGACGAAGTCCGGGTATTGGCAATCGGGAAAATTGGCTACATCCACTGGGCTGCTGTCTATACCCCGTGCAATGATGCAATCCGTTTGATTTCAGTGCGCCGGGCGCGGAAAATGGAGGTAGAATATTATGAAAGCCAGTGAATTTGACGCGAAATTCGATGCTGGTGAGGATGTGGGCGACCAGATTGACTGGTCCAAAGCCCGCAGGCCAAATCTGGAACTGAAACGGGTCAATGTTGACTTTCCGGTTTGGGTCATAACGGGCCTCGACAAGCAGGCGCAACGGCTCGGCGTGTCGCGTCAGGCGTTGATAAAGCTCTGGATTGCCGAAAAGCTGGGGTGAATGTGCCGGGAGCTGCTGTTTCTGCACCCAACTTACCCCGGATAACCGTGCCGCGCTTTGGAGGCGCGCACGAGGCTGATGGCTTGCGCTTCATTGCCAGCAGAGCAGGCCGCTTCCGCACCATTGATTTCCTCGCCAATGACATCATAGACCTTGTCCCCGACATGCCCGGTGCGCTTGTCGTTGTCCATCACGGCGCGGTAGCGGGCGATTTCGCCTGCACATCCCGCGCCTTCTGGCAGCTTGAAGCCGGAGGGCGTCACCGGCGAGCGGTACGCCGCCGGTTGCGGCGCGGCCGGCGGGCCGGAGGAATTGCAGCCAGCGAGGGCGGTGAATGCCAGTAAAACCGGAAGTTTATTGAGGGCGCGCATGATTTCTCCAGGACGGAATCACAAATATAACCAGACTGCAATATAAAGCCCTGCGCGCGAAAGGTCGCGCGTTTTGTTGGGGGACGGGATGGCACCTGATACAGTGGTTTTCGATGTGGGCAATGTGCTGATCCGCTGGGATGCGCGCCAGTTGTTCCGCCAGCTGCTGCCAGATGAAGCCGCAATCGACCGGTTTTACGATGAGGTCGATTTTTCGGCCTGGAATCTGGAGCAGGACCGGGGCCGCTCCTTCGCTGAGGGCATCGCCCATATTGACAGGCACCATCCCCATTACGGCCACCTCGCCCGCGCCTATGATGCCCGATGGCAGGAGGCGGTGCCGGGGGTGATCGAAGGCAGCCTTGCCGTGCTGGAGAGGCTGCGGGCCAGTGGCGTGCCGCTCTATGCCATCACCAATTATTCGAAGGAGAAATGGGCGGATTCGCTGCTGCGTTTCCCCTTCCTTGGACAGTTTCGCGATGTCGTTGTTTCCGCCCACGAGCGGCTGGTCAAGCCGGACCCGGCGATTTACCGGGTGCTGCTGGACCGCAATGGCCTCGCTGCCGGGCAATGCGTGTTTGTCGATGACAGCGACAAGAACGTGGCGGCGGCGCGGGCTGTGGGCATGCAGGGCGTGGATTTTTCCAGCCCCGAAGCTTTGGCGGCGGAATTGCGCGAATTGGGCTTCAGCGTGTGAGTTCAGCCGTTGTAAATGACGATATCGCTGGATGACAGCAGGTTCACCCCGGTCAGCGTGGCAATTTTTTATTGGAAATCCCCGCACACAAGCCCTAAACTGCCAGGATGATCCTGATTTTCCCAAAGCTCCCCGCCTGCGGCCCTGTGTGCCATCCGGATGCGCGCCGGTGGGCTGAGAAATGGCCGGGCGCATGAATTCTGATCCCGGCGGGGCCTTGCCCGAAAACATCCTGTATTTCGCCCGCGCCCTGCGCGACGCCGGCCTGCCGGTTGGACCGGCTGGTGTCATGGACGCCATTGCCGCCGCCGCAGCCGCCGGGCTGGGGAACCGGGCCGATTTCCGCGAGGCGTTGCATTCCGTACTGGTGAAAAAGCACGAGCACACCGTGATCTTCGATCAGGCTTTTGATATTTTCTGGAAAAAGCGCGGCTATATGGACAAGCTGATCGCCATGCTCTCCCCCATGGCGGAGCCGAAAAACGCCAAAAAGCAGAAGGCGGAAGCTGGCGCGTCGCGGGTGGCGGACGCCCTGTTCAAGCAGGATGCGGACAAGGAAAAACCAGCACCCTCGCTGGACCTCGACGCCCGTTTTACAACCTCGCAGGAGGAAGTTCTTCAGGCCAAGGATTTCGCCCAGATGAGTGCTGCCGAAATCAGGCGGGCCATCGGGCTGATCTCGCGGCTGAAAATGAGCGAGGACGAAATTGTCACCCGCCGCTTCCAGTCCAGCCCGCGCGGCCACAGGATTGACCTGCGCAAGACGTTTCGCCGCTCGATGACGACCGGCGGCGCGATGATTGATCTGGCCTGGCGCGCCCCCGCCGTAAAACACCCGCCGATTGTGGCGATTTGCGATATTTCCGGCTCAATGAGTGATTACACCCGGCTGTTCCTGCATTTTTTGCATGTGCTGACTGCCGAACGCCAGCGGGTGCATACATTCCTGTTTGGCACGCGGCTCACCAATGTCACCCGCGCCCTGCGCCACAAGGATGTGGACGAGGCGCTGGCGCTGTGTTCGACCGGCGTGAAAGACTGGGCCGGGGGCACGCGCATCGGCCCCTCGCTGCACGAATTCAACCGGCACTGGTCGCGCCGGGTTCTGGGGGGCGGTGCGAGCGTGATCCTGTTCACCGACGGGCTGGAGCGCGAGGGCGCGGACCTGCTGGCGGGGGAAATGGAGCGGCTAAAAAAATCCTGCCGCCGCCTCGTCTGGGTCAATCCGCTGCTGCGCTTCGATGGTTTTTCCGCCAAGGCGCTGGGCATTCGTGCTATGCTCCCGCTGGTGGATGAGTTCCGCCCGATCCATAATCTGGCCAGCATGGCTGATTTATGTGCGGCTTTGGGCGGGCAGGGTCGGCGGGTGGACAGCCCGCGCCTGTGGCTGCAGCGGGCGGCTTGAGGGGAGAGCGTTTTGATGCAGGCAATGCAGGATGACATATTGGCCGCAGCCGAGGCGTGGCAAGCCGCCGGGCGCAGCGTGGCGCTGGCGACGGTGGTGGAAACCTGGGGATCGGCCCCGCGCCCGGTGGGGAGCCATCTGGTGATCGACGATACCGGCCATTTCCTCGGCTCGGTCTCTGGCGGCTGCGTCGAGGGCGATGTGGTATCGCAGGCGCTTGACGTGATCGGCGATGGCGTGGCAAAGGTGCTGGAATTCGGCATCGCCGACGAAACCGCCTGGCGCGTCGGCCTGTCCTGCGGCGGTCGCATCAAGGTCTATGTCGAAAAGCTGGTGTGATGCGCCGGATTGCAAGATTGCAGCGAGGCGCGCATGCTTGACGATGACGATATCGACGCTGCCGTTGCAGTCGGTGTGTTGACCGCCGGCACAGCCGCCAGCCTGCGCGCTTTTTCCGCGACGCGGCGCAACGCCAGCCTGCCCGACGACGAGCAATTCCGGCTGCTGACCGGCTTCAATGATATTTTTGTCGCCATCGCCATCGCCATGGTGTTGATCGCGCTGGCTTGGCTGGGGAGCCGCATCGACAATGCGGTGGGCTCAGCGCTCGTGGCTACGGCCAGCTGGGCGCTGGCAGAGTTTTTCACCCGCAAGCGCCACATGGCGCTGCCCAGCATCCTGCTGCTGCTGGGCTTTGTCGGCGGAGTGCTCGCGTTTGGAATTGGTTTTGCGAATAATTCAAACCAAATGACCGCCTTGGCAACGCTCATTGCGGCCTTTGCCGCCTATGCGCATTGGCTGCGGTTCAAGGTGCCGATCGCGGTTGCGGTCGGTTCCTGCGCCGCCTTTGCAACCATCATTGTGCTCGCCAGCAGCATGAGTCCAGACAGTTCGTCGGCAACCCTGCCGCTGATGCTGGCTTCGGGCCTGTGCATTTTCGCCCTGGCGCTGTGGTGGGACATGTCGGATCCGGCGCGCCGCACCCGGCGGGCCGACGTCGCGTTCTGGCTGCATCTTGCAGCTGCGCCGCTCATTGTCCATCCGGCCTTTTCGCTGCTCGGCCTGACTGGAGACTGGACGAGCGACCCAGAGCAATCGTTCGCGGGCCTGCTCGGCCTGTATGGAAACCGGACGAGCGACCCAGAGCAATCGCTCACGGGCTTA
>JAYVYA010000379.1:0-3606 GCA_043784745.1 Hyphomicrobiales bacterium | reverse complement strand
GGTCTGGCGCTGGTCAAAGGGCCATCGTCCGGCGCTGCCCGATGACATGGGGCACCTTCAACGATTTGCCGCGCGCGCGAATGAAGTTGCACTTTATGCTCTGCTCGCGTTGCAACCCTTGACCGGTCTTGCCCAGAGTCTGTTCCCAGGAAAGCCCTTCGCACTCTTTTTCGGCATGGTGGCTCGCCGATGCCCAGGGCCTGATGGCAAGCATGCTCAATGACTCTGTGCTTTTGGCAAGCCTTCAGTCCGCTGCTTCCTGTAACGATAAATATCCATAAAATTTCGACGACCCTAACTAGTGACATCCGATAATTTCTACGCTTTAGTCTCGCTATGGTCTTCATGAGTTATTGGAAAATTTGAAGCGCGCTACCAAATATCCTAAAATTGTAGCGTCAGAATTGATTGACCTTTTATCGCGTCATGGCTATCATGAAAAGTCAGACAATAAACATATTCGATTAGAATCTAACAATGGTTACGGTGGCCTTGAGACTGTTACTTTACCGAAAACGCCAAGCGATGATAGAGGATTGAAGAACCTTAAAGCCCAAATTGAACGAACACTTGGGGTTACAAAACTCATTAAATGAGCAGCGTGACCGGATTGGGATCGGGATTGAGGCATTTGATCCCCCGCCCCCTCCCGCCCCATTCCACCGCCCATCCGTCCCGCGAGCGCCCCATGCCCCCCCAATCCCCCATCTTGCGCCCCTCAACCTCCACCGCCCTGCTCATCGATGGCCGGGCCGCTGCCGGGGCAGTCACGGCGGAGGTGGCGCGGCAAGTCGCCGCCGCCAATGCCAGACCCGGCCTTGCCGTCGTGCTGGTCGGCGCGGACCCGGCCAGCCAGATCTATGTCAGGGCCAAGGGCAAAATGGCCGCGCACTGCGGCTTTCATTCGGTGCAGCGGGATTTGCCGGCGGAAACCTCTGAGGCGGATTTGCTGGCGCTCGTCGCCAGCCTCAATGCCGACCCCGCCATCCACGGCATTCTCGTGCAAATGCCGCTGCCCGCCCATATTGACGCCGCCAAAATCATCGCCGCCATCTCCCCGGCCAAGGATGTCGACGGGTTCCACCCGCTCAACGTCGGCTACCTCGCCTCCGGCTGGCGCGACAAGGCGCTGGTGCCGTGCACCCCCGCCGGGGCGATGCTGCTGATCGAGGCTGCCGCCAAGGCGCTGGGCCGCACGTTGGCGGGGGCGGAAGCTGTGGTGGTCGGGCGCTCCAACATTGTCGGCAAACCCATGGCGCACTTGCTGCTGCAGGCCGACTGCACGGTGACTGTGGCCCATTCCCGCACCAAAAACCTCGCGGAAACCATTGGGCGGGCCGATATTCTGGTGGCGGCGGTGGGGCGGCCCGAAATGATCCGGGGGGAGTGGATCAAGCCCGGTGTCATTGTCATTGATGTCGGCATCAACCGCATTGCCGGGGCCGACGGCAAGGCCCGGCTGGCGGGCGATGTGGCCTTTGCTGAGGCCATCCACCGCGCCGGTGCCATCACTCCCGTGCCGGGCGGGGCCGGGCCGATGACGATAGCGCTGCTGATGCAGAATACCTGGACGGCAGCGCAGCGGCAGGGTGAGTGACCAACCCCGGACCGCGCACTTCCAGTGCGCCTGCGCGGCGGCAAATCGTGCCAGGCTGTGACCTTTGAAGCAGTGGAAAGGGCGCACTGGAAGTGCGCGGTCCGGGGGGCGCAAGGGCGCACTGGAAGTGCGCGGTCCGAGGGGCGCAAGAGCGCACTGGAAGTGCGCGGTCCGGGGGGCCACCCCCAAATTTGCAGGCTTTGCCAGGCGCGCTCCCGTGCTATGGTATCCCAAATTCGCGGGGGATTGACCAGCCGATGCATACCATTGCCCGCATTCCGTTTTTCCGGGAGGTTCACGACATTGATTTCCCGAAATTTGACCGTCGCGTCACCTGGAAGCGCTGCGACCCGGAAGAAACCATCGTCGATTTCGAGGATCCGACCTCGGATGTCTATTTTCTTCTGACCGGGGAAATGCGGGTGTTGATCCGCACCATTTCGGGCCGCGAGATCATTCTGGCTGAATTGCACAGCGGCGAATTCTTTGGCGAATTGTCGGCGATAGACGGGGTCCACCGTTCTGCCAATGTCACTGCGCTAACCCGGTCGGAAATGTGCATCATGCCCGGCCCGGTGTTTCGCGAGCTGGTATTCACCTCCAGCGTCGCCTGCCACCAGGTGTTGCGCCAGTTGACGGGCCGCGTGCGGGAAATGAATGCGCGGCTGACCGAGCATTCGATTTTTGACTTGAAGCACCGGCTCTATTCGGAAATATTGCGGCTCTCGCACGACCGCCACGACCATCCCGGCGAAAAGATCATTTCGCCACCGCCGTTCCACCACGTGCTCGCCGCCCGCATCGGCTGCCGCCGCGAGCAGGTGACGCGCGAATTGTCGATGCTGAGCCACGACAGCATTATCGAGAAATCGCGTGGCGGGATGATCATCAAGAAGCCGAAAATTTTGAAGGAGCGGCTGGACGAGGCCATGAGCGAGGATGGTTGAGGCCGCCGCGCCTCCGGTCAGGCCGCTGATCCGGCTGGAGCATGTGACCAAGTCTTTTGGTCCGCTGAAGGCTGTGGACGATGTCAGCCTCGACATTTCGGCCGGGGCGTTTTTTGCCATGCTCGGCCCTTCCGGTTGTGGCAAAACCACGCTGATGCGCCTGATTGCCGGATTGGAGGTGCCGGATGCTGGCCAAATCTGGATTGACGGGCAGGACATGACGCAGGTGCCAGCGCATCTTCGCCCGGTCAACATGATGTTCCAGTCCTACGCCCTGTTTCCGCACATGAATGTGTTTGACAATATCGCCTACGGCTTGCGCCGGGCGGGATTGCCGAAGCGGGAGATTGCGGCGCGGGTGGCCGAAATGCTGCATCTGGTGCAGCTGGAAGCGCTTGGCAGCGGCCGCCCGCAGCAATTGTCGGGCGGGCAGCAACAGCGCGTCGCTTTGGCGCGCGCCCTCGCGCGGCGGCCTAAACTGCTGCTGCTGGACGAACCGCTGGCGGCGCTCGACCGGAAATTGCGCGAAGAAACCCAGATTGAGCTGATCAACCTGCAGGCACGCCTCGGTGCGGCCTTTCTGCTGGTGACGCATGATCAGGGCGAGGCGCTGGCCATGGCCCAAACCATTGCCGTCATGCGCGCGGGCAAAATCGTCGAGCAGGGACCGGCAAGCGAGGTGTATGCCCGGCCCCGCTCGCGCTATGTGGCGGGGTTTGTGGGGGATATCAACCTGATTGATGGCGTGGTGACGGAGGCGGCGGGGGGCAATCTGCGCTTGTGCACGGCGGGAGGCGCTGAATTTCTGGCTCGCTCGCCGGTCCCCGCCCAAACTGGCGAGCAGATCAGCCTGGCTGTCCGCCCGGAGTTTTTCCGCATGTCGGGCGAGGCTGGGGCCGCCCCGCACAACCAGCTCAGCGGCGAAGTCGCGGATGCGGTATTTTTGGGGCAGACCATGCTCTATCGCGTCCGGCTGGCGGACGGCACTCTGCTCAAGGCCAGCGCCGCCCTCGGCGGCGTCGCCCGCCGCCGCTATGAGCGGGGCACAAAAGTGACGCTGTG
>JAYVYA010000378.1:0-7073 GCA_043784745.1 Hyphomicrobiales bacterium | reverse complement strand
GCCCGCCGCATGCCAGGTGGAGCCGGAGGTCAGCTCGGATTTCTCGAGCAGGACAACATCGCTCCAGCCGATTTTGGCGAGGTGGTAGAGCACGCTGGCCCCCACCACGCCGCCGCCGATGATGACCGCCCGTGCCGTTGTTTTCATCTGTCCGGTTTCCTTGTTTGCCCCGGCGACAATGCCGGGGGCGGCGCGCAACGGCAAGGGGGCGCCGCAAGCCAAAAAAGGCATGGCCGCATAACTGGCGGCTTTTTGGCGTTGACAGAGGGCGCGGCCTTGCCCATAGAAGCGACCACCGGACGGCGCTGCGCAGGCAGCGCCGTTCTGGTTCCGGCACGGGCGCGCTTCTGGCGCGTGATCTGGACGGAGGAGTGTCCCGAGTGGCAAAGGGGGGGGACTGTAAATCCCCTGGCTATGCCTTCGCAGGTTCGAGTCCTGCCTCCTCCACCAGCCGCCAGTGTTTTGCCGGGTGGCGGCGGGCGCGGCGCTGTTGCACGGGTCACCGGGCATTTGTTCCAGGGCCGCTTCGGCTGCGTCGCCATGGATGACGCGCCTATGCTGAACGCGGTGCGCACTCCTGCCTTCAACCCGGTGCGGGCGCGGCTTGCCGCAACGCCAGAGGGCTGACCATGGCCGAGCGTCGCGGCGCATCTTGCCGGGCGCGATGACGCGCTCGTGTCGGTCGCGCCGGTGTTGGCGCGGGCGCAGAGCTTTGCCGACCTGTCGCTCGCTGAGCAAATGGCGCTCGAAGGATTCGAGACGAAGAGCGCCAACGGCCGCCCGCTCGGGCTGCCGGCTTTCGTCGCGATGGTGGAGGAGCGGCCCGGCCGCAGCCTGACGCCAGGACGGCCCGGACGCAAGCCCAAGGATGCGCCCCCCGCGGCCACGCCCGGTGCCGGCCGGCGGTGCCGTCGCCGTCGCTGAGAGAAATCGATGTAATCGGTATCATGTCAACGAAAAACATGTCACCGTAAAATTGGGTCCGGGCGGCGGCGCTTTTTTGACCCGCCGGCGTTGGCTTTGCCGGAGCTTTCCAAACGCGCGCGGAAATGAATGTAATCGGTATCATGTCACCGTAATTCAAATGTTCTGACGACGGACAATCGCTGATCGAAAAGGAGTTGCCTGCGTGACGATGATCCGGCCCCTCTCGATCTTGCTGGCGTGGCTCCTGGCCACGACGCAGGCGGCGCAACCGCTAGCGGCGGGCGGCGCCGAACCACTCGGCTTCTACGTTTTCATGACCCATATCGCGTTACCGACGTTCGACGGCTTCTACAATGCGGCATTGTCGAAGGATTATGTCGACGGCGCCGCCATAGAAATGGAATGGAACGCCATCGAGCCTCAGCCCGGCAAATACGACTGGTCTAATCTGGATCGATGGGTGAAGCCGACCCTGGAATTGCACAAGAAGATATCCATCGGCGTAAGCGCGGGATTTTTCTCGCCGGCTTGGCTCTACGATGCCGAACACAACGTTCCGAACGCCAGTTTCCGATTCAACAGAAACCCCGGGGGCGTCGCCTGTGCGGACATTCTGCTTCCTTTGCCGTGGAGCCCCGCTTATCTTCGCGAATACGCAGCGATGCTGTCGGCGCTATCTCATCATCTTCATGAACTCAAGACGCCCGGCGGCCACGAAACGGCCTATCAGGCCGTCACCGTCGTAAAATTGTCCGGCGTCAATCTGAACAGCACCGAGCTTAAATTGGACACGACGGCGCCCGACAACGGTCCGTGCAAGCAGTCCGACGCCGTCGCCGTGTGGGCGAAGGCCGGCTTCACGTCGGACAAGCTGATGAGCGCATGGGCGTCGCTGAGCGCGGCGACCGACCGGGCGTTTCCCGACAAAATATTGTCGCTGCAGGTCATCCATCGCAACGGGCTTCCCGACGTCGAACGCCGCGGCTCGAAACCCGACGCCAAGACGCCAGACGACCTGACCCGGCGCATTCTCGAACGCACGATCGCCGCCTACGGTCACCGGTCGATGATCCAGTGGAACGCGCTGTCGCAATTCAAGCTGCCGGAAGAGGTGGTGGAGGCGGGGGCGCGCGGCGCCCGCATCGGCTGGCAGATGAATGGCTTTCTGGGGCCGCGCGGCGGCTCGGGTTGCGTCTATCCGCCCTTCGTCCTGGCGCCGTGCAAAACCACGGCCGACTTCCAGTCCATAATGGAAAAAGGCATCGCCGTCGGCGGGCGATATATCGAAACCCAGGCGCCCAACGCGACCGACAATCATGATCCGGCGTTCGCGGCGGCGCATGACAAACTCTGGATGAACCGGCGTCCGGCGCCATAGAGCGAGTTCTGGACGACGGAATTACGGTGACGTGATACCGACTGCACTTATTTGCTCCATACGCTAGGCTTCTCTCCATGTCTCGCCTCGCCCGCATCGTCGTCCCCGGCGTTCCGCATCATGTCAAGCAGCGCGGCCACTGCCGCGTGGCGATCTTTTCGGAGGCGGGGATTACGCGCTCTGCCGCGATCCGCTTGCCGGGCGGCTGCGCCATCATGACGTGGCGTGCTGGGCCTATTGCCTGATGCCGAACCACGTGCACCTGATCCTGACGCCGCCCGAGGGCGACGCGGCGGCGGCGGGCGCGGCTCGCTGCGACGCCGGAGGGCTGGCCATGGGCGAGCGTCGCGGCGCATCTTGCCCGCCGCTCGGGCAAGACAATATCCGCTGGATGGTGTCGCGCACCACGTCCTCGCGGTTATAGAGCGTGCCGAGCGCCGAATAGAGCACGCAATTATGGGTGCAATGGGCTGTAAATCAGCCCAATGTCCCGCTCGTCCCCGATGCGGTGGGCGCACGATATAATCGACAATGTCGGTATAAATCTCGTCAAAGCCGTTCAGGCTTTGGCTGCGGGGGCGGTTTGGGGGTGCCAGATCAACATAATCATGCCGCTCGGCCTGCAGCACCTGCCCGCTTGCAGCCTCCACCCGCTCCAGCCTTGCCGCTTTCGGGTTTTGTTGTGCGCGTGGTTCAGACAGTGATTTTCCCCATTTAAAACACCGGCCCATACCTGTATCAAGATTTTGCAAAATTTTGAATACAGCCTCAAAATTTCCCGTGCTTTGTCCGGTTGCCGCCACGAGCTGGTTGAGAGCGTCCAGTTGGCCGAACGGTGCGGCCCAGTGCAGCGGGCGGGCCTGCGCTGCCTTGACGAATGGCCAAAACAAGGTTGACAAGCTTGGACATCAATCGCCGAGTGCATCGGCACACAAGGGAGAGATAGTTTGAAAACCAGATTTCTGAGACTGTCGCTCGTAACCGCCGCCAGCCTGCTTGCCCTGATGCAGGCGCTGGAGGCCAAGACCATCAAGGTTGGCTTCATCACCTCGCTGTCGGGGTCCAATGCCTCGACCGGCCAGCAGATGGAACGCGGTGCCCGCCTGTTCATCGAGCAGATGAAGGCGCAGGCCGGCGACGACACGGTGGAATTGATCGTGCGCGACGATACCGGACCCGCGCCCGATGTGGCCAAGCGCCTCGCCCAGGAACTCGTTGTGCGCGACAAGGTCGATTTCCTGGCCGGCGTCATCTTCACGCCCAATGCCAACGCCATCGCGCCCATTGCGACGCAGGCCAAGGTGCCCTTCGTCATTTTCAACGCCGCGACGTCGGCGACAACCAATGCTTCGCCCTTTATCGTGCGGGTCTCCCACACCATCGGGCAATATACCAAGCCGATCGCGGTATGGGCGGCGAGGCAAACGGACATCAAGAATGTGCAGACCCTGGTGTCGGATTATGCGCCCGGTCTTGACGCCGAAAAGACCTTTCTGGCCAATTTCACTGGCGAGGGCAAGCAGGTCTCCGGATCGGTGCGCGTGCCGCTCGGCAATCCCGATTTCGTGCCGTTTTTGCAGAAGATCAAGGATTCCAGGCCCGACGCCCTGTTCGTCTTCGGCCCCGGCGGCAAGCAGTCGACTTCGCTGATGAAAGCCTATGCCGATCTTGGTTTGCGCGAGGCCGGCATCCGCTTGATCGGAACCGCCGAAGTGACGCTGGAGGATGAATTGCCCAACATGGGCGATGCACCTGTCGGCGTGGTCACCGCCGGGCATTATTCGCCCGACCATCGCTCGAAGACCAACCAGGATTTCGTCGCCGCTTTCCACGCCAAATTTGGCCAGGAGCAGGTGCCGACGTTCTTTTCGGTAGCTGCCTATGACGGCATGCATGCGATTTTCGACACTGTGGTGGCGCTGAAAGGCGACATCAAGGGTGAGGCCGCCATCGACTTCCTGAAACACTGGCGGACGGAAAGCCCGCGCGGGCCGATCTTTATCGACCCCGAGACCCGCGACATCGTTCAGAACGTCTATATCCGCCGGGCCGAGAAGATCGACGGACAGATTCGCAATGTCGAATTTGAAACCTTCGAGGCCGTAAAAGACCCTGGAAAATGACCGCCATCGCGCAGATCTCCGCAACTATCCTGCTGCATGGCGTGGCATTCGCGATGGTGCTTTACCTCGTGTCGGTCGGCCTTGGCATCACTATGGGCCTGATGAACTATGTCAATCTGGCCCATGGGGCCTTTGCAGCTGTTGGCGGCTATGCGGCGGTTGTGGTGACGGGGCGGCTGGGATGGTCGTTCTGGGCGGCCCTGCCGATGGCCTTCGTGGCCGCAGCCGCCATCGGGCTGGTTCTGGAGCGGCTGGTGATCCGGTACCTCTACGGTGCCGATGAACTGCGGCAGGTGCTGCTGTCCATCGGGCTGTTATTCATGGGCAGTGCCGGGTTTTCGCTGCTGTTTGGCCCGGTGCCGCAGCATGTGGTGACCTCGCCCATGCTGGCTGGCCGCATTGGCTTCGCCGGTGTCGAATTTCCGGCCTACCGGGTCTTCGTCATCCTTGCCGGGGGGCTGTCGCTGGCGGCCATCTCCGGTGTCATCGACCACACCTGCGTTGGCATGCGCATTCGCGCGGCAGTGGACAACCGGCAGATGGCCGAGGCCATTGGTGTGGACACCAGCGCGCTGTTTGCGCTGACCTTTGCCTTTGGCAGCGGCATTGCGGGTTTGGGCGGGGCTATCGGCGCGGACCTGCTCGCCATCAACCCGACCTATGGCCAGGAATATCTCGTGCTCTTTCTCATCGTCATTGCCGTCGGCGGTCTGGGCACGGTCACCGGCCCGTTCCTTGCGGCCTTGCTGATCGGGATTGCCGACGTCACCGGCAAATATCTGTTGCCGGAGGCCGGCTCGTTCCTGATCTATGCGCTCGTCATCGTCTTGCTGATCGTCCGGCCCATGGGCCTTGCCGGGAAAAGGGCCTGAGCCATGCGTGCGGTCGCATCCACCTCCCCTGTCCAATTCCGCCCGGCTCTGGCGGCGACGCGGCACCTGGCCGACCGCATGGCCGTCGTCCTGCTGGTCGTGCTTGCGGCCGCCGTGCTGGCCTTTGGCTCGGACTATTGGGTGCTCGCCAGCCAGATCGCCATTTTCATGCTGTTTGCCGTCTCGGTTGACCTGCTCGTCGGCTTTGCCGGCATCGTCACGCTTGGCCATGCGGTCTTTTTCGGGCTGGGGGCCTATGGCTTCGGCCTAGCGTCCTTGCGGCTGGGCTGGAGCGAGCCGCTGAGCGGCCTGCTGATTGGCGGTCTGGCTGCGGCTGTGTTGGCTTTTGCCACCAGCCTGCTGGTGCTGCGCACGCGCGGCCTGGGCCAGTTGATGCTGACAATGGCCTTTGCCGCCCTGATGCTTGAGGTCGCCAACAGCCTGAAGAGCCTGACGGGAGGCGACGACGGACTGCAGAACATTGTCGTGGCCCCGATCCTCGGGCGGTTCGAATTCGACCTCTATGGCCGCGTCGCCTATATTTATGCTGTCGCGGTACTGGCTGGTGCCATGGCCCTGATTGCCGCCATCATCGCTTCGCCCTATGGCCGCTCGCTGGTCGGCATCCGCGAGAACCGCACGCGGATGATGGCAATCGGCACCAATGTCACGCAACGGCTGCAGTCGGCCTATGTGCTTTCGGCGTTCGTTGCCGGGATTGCCGGGGCCTGCCTGGCTCAGACCACGCAGTTTGTCGGCCTCAACACGCTGCATTTCCAGTCTTCCGGCGAGGCCCTGGTCATGCTGGCGCTGGGCGGTCCTGGCCGGCTCTGGGGCGCAGCGCTGGGTGCGGTGATGTTCATGGTGCTGAAGGACCGGCTGTCGACAATGGAACCCGCCTACTGGTATTTCTGGCTCGGCTTGATCCTGACGCTGACGGTGCTGTTTGCGCCGCGCGGCCTGATGGGGCTGCTCGATGCGCTTGCCGCCCGCTGGCTGGCGCGGGGCAGGGCATGAGCAGGGTCCTGCTGCGGACACGCGGTCTTGTGAAGGCATTCGGTGCCATCAAGGTGGCGCAGGACATCAACTTCACCCTCAAGGCTGGCCAATTCGATGCGCTGATCGGCCCCAATGGCGCTGGCAAGAGCACGTTTGTCAATCTGCTGACGGGGATGATCCAGCCCGATGCCGGAACCATTGAGCTGGCTGGCAAGCCGGTCACGCATCTGGCGCCGCATGCCCGGGTCAAGCTCGGCCTCGTGCGCAGCTTCCAGATCAATTCCCTGTTTGCGGGCCTGTCGGTGCTGGAAAATCTGCGTCTCGCCCTCGACGAGTATCACGGACAGGCCTGGCTTTTGCTGCCACAAGCCTCGCAGCGCCGCCGGATCGATGCCGAGGCGATGATTATTCTCGACCGGGTCGGGCTGACGGGAGAAGCCCACGCGACGGTCGGCTCGCTGCCCTATGGCAAGCAGCGGTTGGTGGAAATTGCGCTGGCTCTGGCCCTGCGGCCAAAAGTGCTGCTGCTCGATGAGCCGGCGGCCGGCGTGCCGTCCACCGAGACGCACCGGATCATTTCCGTCCTTGCCAGCCTGTCGAAAGAAATGGCGGTGCTGATCATTGAGCACGACATGGACCTCGTCTTCCGCTTTGCGCAGCAGATCAATGTGCTGGTTCAAGGCACCATTGTTGCGCGCGGCACGGCGGCAGAAATCAGGGGCAATGCGCTCGTGCGCGAAATCTACCTCGGGAGCCAGGCCCGTGGCTGAATCG
>JAYVYA010000377.1:0-3788 GCA_043784745.1 Hyphomicrobiales bacterium | reverse complement strand
CCCTCGACGGCGCAACGAGCGCCGACACGTACCTGCGCGTCGACAAGATCCTCTCGATCGCTCGACGCTCAGGTGCGGACGCCATTCACCCCGGCTTTGAATTTTGCAAAGTTGGGGAGAAAGGGCTGCCTAGGCAATGTTACCTACCATTTTACTTACAACAAATTTGAGACCGTCCACACTTCGCGCGTCTGCTATTTCGAAAATTCTGGCATTAGCCGTCCTCACTCCTTCCCCCACGCCACCACCCTCTGCGCTTGGCTTCCCAGACCTTCAATCCCCAGCGACATCGTCTCCCCCGCCTTCAGGAACCGGGGCGGCTTCATGCCGAGGCCCACGCCCGGAGGGGTGCCGGTGGTGATGACGTCACCGGGGTCCAGCGTCATGAAGTGCGAGATGTAGCTGACAATCTGCTTCACATTAAAGATCATCGTCGCGGTCGAGCCGCGCTGCATCCGCTCGCCATTCACATCCAGCCACATGTCGAGCTTTTGCACGTCCCTGATCTCGTCAGGGGTTACCAGCCATGGCCCCAATGGCCCGAAAGTCGGGGCGGACTTGCCCTTCATCCACTGGCCGCCGCGTTCGGCCTGGAATTCGCGCTCGGACACGTCGTTGCAGATGCAGAACCCGGCAATATGGTCCATCACCTCCTTCTCGCCCACATAGGAGGCCCGCGTGCCGATAACGATGGCAATCTCTACCTCCCAGTCGGTTTTTACCGAGCCTTTGGGGATCACCACATCATCATACGGCCCCACCACGCAATTGGGGGCCTTGTTGAACAGGATCGGCTCCTTGGGAATCGCCGCGCCGGTTTCGGCGGCATGGTCGGCATAGTTGAGGCCGACGGCGATGAAATTGCCGGGGCGGGCGACGCAAGAACCGATGCGCGGCTGGCCTTTGACCAGGGGCAGCTTGCTGACATTCTTCGAGGCGATTTTGGCGAGGCTTTTGGGCGACAGCCCGGCACCGGCGAGATCATCGACGAGATGGCTGATATCGCGCAATTTGCCGTCGGCATCAATCAGGCCAGGCTTTTCCTTGCCCATCTTGCCATAGCGAACAAGTTTCATCGGATCATTCTCCAGCTGGGCACAGCATGCCACCCTGCGCATCAATCTTGGACACTACAATGCGATGCCCCGCGCCTGTCTGCAAGTGGGCGGCAATAATTGCTATGGATTTTGTGGCAAAAAAAATGGCTCCCCGAGCAGGGCTCGAACCTGCGACAATTCGATTAACAGTCGAATGCTCTACCAGCTGAGCTATCGGGGAACAGAGCGGTGACAGGGCTATAGCAAGGCAGGTGCGGCTTGCCAAGCCGCAATGCAGTTTATTTCACCCGCCATTGCCTGAAAATGACTGCAATGCGGCACTAGCCGGCCGGGGGGCAGCAACAGGGCTTGACACACAAAAAGCACCCGGAAAACCGGGTGCCTTGATGCCGTGTCCAGCTTGGGACTCAAAAGCGTCGGCTCTAGCGCGAAACCGAGCCGCCGCCAGCCCCGCCAGCATTCACCGGGATCAGGATGAACGTGCCCCGCTCATTGCGACCCCCATTGCCATCATCGTTGCTGGCCACGCCAGTGCCATTGGGGTCATTTTCCGCCATCTCGGACGCTATCGCCGAGCAGCCCGGATTGGACTGAAGAAACCGGCGGACGGCATCCTCGCGCGCATCGGAGCCACGAGGATGGCGCTGGAAAATCGTGCGGAGCGCCGGGCGGCACGACTCGCCTCCGGGTGCTGCAAGTGCAGCGGAATTGGTCACAAAAGCCGCGACAATGCTGATTCCAGTCGATAGCAGCAGCATTGAGAGTGTCTTGGTCATGTCGGCTCCGTGGAAACAAGAAAATTTCTTTCCAACTATTGCCACAAACGGGTCCTTTGGTCAATTCCAAATCCGGTGTCATCGCAGCGTTCAGGCAGCAAATGGGCCATCACAACCAGTGCAAATCCGGCCCTGGTGACAAATCGGCCACGCATTGGACTGCATAGCCCCCTGCCAGAAGGGCGTTGTGCCAGACATCTGGCAGATTAATTCTTGGTGGCCCGCCGTGTGGCTGTTGCGTTACCACGCTGGCTGCTATACCATCACGCACCTGTGCCGACACGAGACGGCGCAGCTGAGGCCTCGTGGCGGAGTGGTTACGCAGAGGACTGCAAATCCTCGCACCCCGGTTCGATTCCGGGCGAGGCCTCCAATCTTACACACTTTATTTTCCGGCCAGCTGGCGCGCCAGCCGCTCATATTCCTCCCTCACCAGCAACCGGCCATAGTGCCGCTCCAGCCGCCGCACGGTGAAATGGCCTTTGGCCAGCCGCTGGAAATGCTCGGCAAAAGCATAGTTCAGCGCCGCCGCGCTCATGGCCCCCAAAACCGGAACCGCCTGTGCCGCCACCTTCTGCGAGACGACAATGCCAAAGCGCGCAGCAATCTGGGCAATGAACTTGACCAGAACCGGGGCGCTCTCGTCAATGACGCGCTGCGCCAGCACGAATCGCGTGGCTTCGCTGACCGATTGGGCCAGCAGCGTGCGCACGGCAAAATAGCTGCTCTCCAGCGCAGTGCCGCTGGCCTTGGGGCCACCGAGGGCAAATACTTCGAGGCAAGCCAGCGCCGCTTCGGGCTGCAACAGGTCCTCGCCCTCGCTGCGGGCAATATCGGCAATGGCGCGCAGCATCAGCGTGGTGGACACCGGAAGCTCAACTGCCAGCCCCGCCAGCCCGAGCGCCCCGCCCGCTGCGCCCGCCATGGCGGCCATGCTCCGGTGCAGGTGGCGCGAGGCTGGCTGCGGCTTCTTGCCAAGGCTGGTGAGGGCCATGTGCAGCGCCGCCCGCAGCGCAAGATTGGTTGCATGCGCCCCGTAGCGCTGGAACCGGGCGGGGACGAACCGGGCGGCCAGATCAATCTGCTGGCCAGCCATGGCGCTGAGCCGGGCCACGAGGCTGGTGCCCTCGAGGGTGGCGACGGCAGCAGCCAGGCTCGCCATGTCCTGCGCGCTGACCGGCTCAATCTGCCCTTCCAGCACCAGCGGGGCCGGCTGGGCGGGGCGAGGCCGGTCTGTACCGGTTTTGCTAACCATGGCGCTGTCCTGATTGGGGAGGAAGGGCGGCGTCTTTGTGGCGAAATTTGAGCACATTTTTACGCGTTAACGTGTTCAGCTTGCCGGAATTAACCGTGTTTTCCGGCATTTTTGAAGGCCTGCCATTGAGATGGGCAGCGCGGGGCGACATGTCAACCTGACGCAGCGTCACTGGTCCCGCAGCAATTCCGGGGCTTTGCGGACAATTGCATAAAATTTGATGCTATTTTTTATACTCGGATTATACTTAAAAAATACAATCCAAAAATAAACGCGTTTCGCTAAAATGCCCGCATTTGTCTTTGCTGCCTCGCAAAAACGCTCGTGCATCTTGTTCTCACCACAGCGGAGAACAACATGTTCAAGACCATTGCCAAGACGATCATCCTCTCGGCTTTCATTGCCACCAGCTATGTCGCGCTGCAGACCCCGGGCCAGGCAGATATCGTCAAGGCTTCCTACGCATCGGTCGGCAATTCTACCTCCGTGCCCTTTGGCTGGGTAGATTTCTGCTCCCGCTACGCTGGCGAATGCCCGGACAATGATCTTGCCGCGATGGATGTCAACCTGACACCCTCCAGCCTGAAGATGATTGAACGCGTCAACCGCTGGGTCAACAATTCCATCGAACCGGTCAGCGACATGGACCATTGGGGCGTGGTGGACCAATGGGACCTGCCTGCGGACGGCAAGGGTGAT
>JAYVYA010000376.1:0-11009 GCA_043784745.1 Hyphomicrobiales bacterium | reverse complement strand
GTGCCGGTCAGTGCGGCCTTCAGGACTGAAGTGTCAACAAAGAACAACAAGGCCGTATCAGTCAAACGAATTCTCTCATTCAGGCTGGTTGAAACTGCTTCCCTGGCCACCGTTTTTAGTCCGTAATAATACGCGTAATGATATTCTGACATTTCCTTCGCCCCGCGCACTGGAATGAAGATGGCAGAATATTTCACGGAAATCTACACCCCCCGCACCCTCGGCTCCCCCCGGCCCTCCCGCTCGCCCAGCGCGCTCACCGCCCACACCAGCGCGTCCAGCCGGTCCGGCGAGCGCCCGTTTGCCAGACCATCCGGGCCAAACGAGCACATCTCATCTTCCAGCGCCGGAAACGTTCCGGCATGTTTCACCCGCCCCTGCTCATACAGCTGGGCCACGGGGGCGGCGCGCAAATACTTGCCTCTTGTCGCCCGCACCATCCGCACTGGCACCGAGCTGTCGGCTTCGGCGATCACCGAAGCCACCATTTCGCCGCCCTGGTTGACCTCGGCCAGCAGCACGTCGGCACTCCATTTATGATACAAAGCCAAAGCCGCCGCCGCCCATTGCGCCGGGCGGGCGTGGGGCAGGCTGGCGTCGGCCAGCACGTGAATGATGCGGGCCTCGTCCATCCCCGCCGCGACAATGCCGCAGGCGTCGGCGCGTTTGCCGGACGAAGCCGGCGGGTCAATCGCCACGACAATTTTCCGCAAGGCCGGCGGCACCGGGCCGCGCGCCGCCTCAATCATCGCCCGGGTCCACAGCGCACCGGCCATGTCCTCGACGATTTCGCCATCCAGCTCCTGCCGTCCCAGTCGTGTGCCGCCATAGCGCCCGACCACCGAGGCCAGAAACGCCGGGGCCAGATTGCCCGCATTGGCGTTGGTTGAAGCCCGCGAAATTGCCGTTGCCGGATCAGCCAGCAGGCGTTTCAGCAAAGCGGTCGGGCGCGGCGTGGTGGTAACGCACTGGCGCGGATAATCGCCAAGGCGCAGGCCAAATTGCAGCATGTCCCAGGTCGCCTGGTCCTGCCGCCATTTGGCCAGTTCATCGCACCAGGCAGCTTCAAATTGCGGGCCGCGCAAAGCTTCCGGGTCTTCGGCTGAAAAACACTGCGCAATCGCACCATTATTCCAGATGAGGCGCTTCCTTGAAGGCTCCCATTTGGGCCGCTCGCTGGCAGAATGAACCGACAGCAGTCCGGAAACGCCTTCCACCATCACTTCGCGGACATCGGCGGCGGTTTCACCGACCAGGGCGATGCGCCCGGCGGCCTGTGCCGCAAAGCCGGGCAGGCCGAGGGCGATGCCGCGCACCCATTCGGCCCCGGTGCGGGTTTTACCTGCACCCCGCCCGCCAATGTTGAGCCACACAGCCCATGGCCCGCCGCCTTGCGCACGGGGCGGCGGCAATTGATCGCGCCGGGCCCCAAACTCCCAGCCCCGCAACAACCTAAGAATTTTTTCCTTCTTTAAACGACCAAACACCGGTTCATACGGCTGGTTGGCGGCGCAGGCCACCAGGGCATCGCGCACAGCCAGGTCCAGAACCGGCCAGCCTGCGGGCAATTCGGGCTCCGGGCACAGGTCCATGGCTCGCCTTTCTTCCTCAAAGTCTTGTCAAAGCAGCAGGTTTGCGCCGGTTACCCATTCCGCCGCAACCTGTGCCGGCGGTTTGGGCGGCACCGGCCTGGGCACAGGCCGCGGGCTGGCCCCGTCCTCCCGCTGACGAATTTGCGCCGAGACCTGCGCTGCGAGTGTCTCACCCGGCTTTCGGGGCAGGCCATTGGCTAGCAAGTCCAGATTGGCTTCCAGCGCCAGATATTGCGGCACCGGCACATCCGCCGGGCCAGTTGCGTTCGGCATGGCAAAACTCCCCTGCCCTCCCGGCGATCCGCCCGGCTGTTTCGATACATTTGTGAAGCATGACCGAAACCTACCCGAGGAGCGCGCGGATGTCAAGGACTATTTTCCTTTAATGGATATTTTTCCTTTGACGAACCCCGGCCTGACCGCGCCCCTGGCCCGTCTGGGCACCCGCATCGGCCAGGTCACCATGTAATCGGGCAGATCGTCGATGGCCACCGCGTCCTCCATGCCCGCCACCCGGCCGCGCACAGACACACCGGCCTCATGCACCGTCTCGGGCGTGCCGGAGACAAGCGGGTGCCACCATGGCAGGTCTTTGCCCTCATGCACCAACCGGTAACCGCAGGTGGCGGGTAGCCAGCTGACACTGGCGATGATTTCCGGGGTCAGCTTGATGCAATCGGGCACTTTGGCCTTGCGGCCCGGATAGTCGGAGCACTGGCAGGTGCCCGCATCCAGCAGGCGGCAGGCGACGGAGGTGAAATACACCTCCTGCGTATCTTCATCCTCCAGCTTGACAAGGCAGCATCGCCCGCAGCCGTCACACAGGGATTCCCACTCTGGCGTCGACAATTCCGCGAGCGTCTTGCGCCAGAACGGTTCTGGCGCAGGCGGCGTTGAGGCGGGTTTTTCCGGCATGTTTCTCCTTGCACGGCGGCCATGCCCGTCCCGGATCGGGACAGCGATGCGCGGCACGGGTCTTGCGGTCCTGCCTGTTCCAAGGTGGCACCCGCCCCGCATGTATCAATACGCACTTGCGCTTTGGCCAGGCCAGCGTCAAGAGAGTTGAAAATGTATTAACGGGCCGCTACTTCAAACCCTGTCGCCTGCCGGAGCCGTCCCTTGTTTGAAGGCATCAAATCCTCCCCGTCCGCCCGGCGCATTTCCCGCGCCATGCTGGCGTTTGACGCGGCGGTCAATAGCTGGATGCATGAGAGCGGGCGCGACAGTTTTGAGCGTTACGAGCGGTTTTCCGCCTTCATGCAGCGCTTTCATGTCACCGGTTGGAAAAATGGCGCGGTACAACTGGCCTGCGAGGGATTGACGCTGGGGTTGTTTGGCCTCGTGTTCATTTTCGCCATGGGCGAGCCAGCTTACCGGCTGACCAGCGATGACTGGCTGAAGAAGCAAGACCTGGCAGTGACTTTTCTGGACCGCTACGGCGTCGAAGTCGGCCGGCGCGGCATTCGCCATGATGATTCCGTGCCGCTGGAGCAAATGCCGGATAATCTGATCCATGCTGTGCTGGCCACCGAAGACCGGCGGTTTTTTGACCATTTCGGCATTGATATCATTGGCACCGTGCGTGCCATCACCGTCAATGCCCGCTCCACCGGCGTCAAGCAGGGCGGCTCCTCGCTGACCCAGCAGCTGGCTAAAAACCTGTTTTTGACCAACGAACGCTCGCTGGAACGCAAGGTGACGGAGGCCTATCTGGCGCTGTGGCTGGAATTTCACCTGACCAAGAAGGAAATCCTGAAACTATACCTTGACCGCGCCTACATGGGCGGCGGGTCGGTTGGCGTGCAGGCAGCGTCCGAATTCTACTTCGGCAAATCGGTTCGCGATATCTCGCTGAGCGAATCGGCCATGCTGGCCGGCCTGTTCAAGGCCCCGACCAAATATGCACCCCATGTCAATCTGCCCGCTGCGCGCGGCCGGGCCAATGATGTTCTGAACAATATGGTCGATGCGGGCTATCTCACGGATGGCCAGATTTACGCGGCCCGCCGCAATCCGGCGACGCCGGTGGAGCGCGAGCGCGACGCCAGCCCCGACTGGTATCTCGACTGGGCTTATGAGGAAGTCAAAAAGCTGGCGGACGGCAACAAGCTCGGCCCGGACCGGGTGCTGACCGTGCGCACAGCGCTGGACAGCGGCCTGCAAAAGCACGCCGAGGCGACGATTGAGGACCAGCTGCGCCAGAATGGCGCGGCCTATCACGCCAGGCAAAGCGCCGCCGTCATTCTGGAACCCAACGGTGCGGTGCGGGCGATTGTCGGCGGGCGCGATTACGGGGCCAGCCAGTTCAACCGCGCCACCGATGCGCTGCGCCAGCCCGGCTCCTCGTTCAAGCCCTTCGTCTATCTTACCGCGCTGATGACCGGACGATTCAAGCCCTCGACCATCGTTACCGATTCGCCCGTGTGCATCGGGGACTGGTGCGTGCACAATTATGGCGGCTCGTTTGCCGGTTCGATGCCTCTGGCCGCCGCGCTGGCCCGCTCGCTCAACACCGTGGCGGTCAAGTTGTCGATCGCAATTGGCGAGGACACCCGCAGGCCCGGCCATGTCAATGTCGCGCAGGAAGCCAAGGTGGGCCGCGCCCGCATTGTCGATACCGCCCGCAAAATGGGCATTTCCTCCCCGCTCAACGATACGGTTTCACTCCCCGTCGGCGCGGATGAAGTCACCGTGATCGACATGGCCTCGGCCTATGCCACTTTTGCCAATGGCGGCAAGCGCGCCCCGGCCTTTGCCGCTACCGAAATCCGCAATTCACGCGGTGAAGTGATTTTCCGGCGTGACCGGGATGCCAAACCGCTGGAACAGGTGATTGCGCCCAATTTCATCCAGGACATGGTGTCGATGATGATGGGCGTGGTGGAAAACGGCACCGGCAAGCGGGCCCAGCTCGGGGTTACCAAAGTAGCTGGCAAGACAGGCACCACCAACGGCTACAAGGATGCCTGGTTTGTTGGCTATACCGGCAATTATGTCGGTGCTGTCTGGTTCGGCAATGACGATTATCAGGCGATGAACAACATGACTGGTGGCACCCTGCCTGCCCAGACCTGGCATGACATCATGGTCTATGCCCATACCGGCATCGAACTGAAGCCGCTGCCGGGTGCGGCACCCGTTGCCCAGCCAGCCCTGCAAATTGCCGTCGCCAGCAATAACGCCCAGCCATTGAGCGAACTCATCAGGGCCCAGCGCCCGGCGACCCTTTCGGTCAAGACCAGCCAGGCCCTCGGCGGTCTTGAAGAATTGCTGCGCAGCACGGGGCAACAGAAGGGCAATGGTTCCGCCAGGGCACCCGGCGATGTCACCTGGGTGAATGGCAATACCAGTGTCGCCTCCCGCACACCGGGCGGGACGGCACCGCTTTCGCCGGTTGTCGAACTGCGATAGAAAATGCCGCGCTTGCGCAAATCGCGGCGGCGGGGCAAACCTGTGGCCGGAAAGCGGCAGCAAGCTCCTCGCGGGCAATGCCCCGCGTGACAGGCGGATGGCAGGCGTGTTCGGATTGCTCAGGTTATTGACGATGACCGGAGCCGGGATAGCCCTCGGCCTCGGCGCCACCTGGCTGGTGCTCGACCAGAATCTTGGCTTTGGCGCGATTACTTCCGGGGTCTGGCGTGCCTGGCCGAAAGCCGGCGGGGCGGAAATTGATCCCTATTCGCGGGCGCGTCTGGCCCGCACCGGAGAAATTCCGCTGGGCCTTGCCGAGGGACTGAGCCTGACAGCGGAAGCCGACGAGGCTGGCGAGCTGCTTCAACCCCGCTGCGATTATGTGCTTTCCGGCCACATGCCCCCGGCGCGCTACTGGACGCTGACGCTGGCCAATCCGGAGGGATACCTGACCGGAAAACCGCACGCCCGGCGGAGCATGACCTCCGCCGAAATCCTGCGCGGAGCGGACGGCGACTTCGACATCCAGATTTCCGCCCGCGCCCGTGCGGGCAACTGGTTGCCAATTGATTCAGATGGCGAATTCCTGCTGGTGCTGCGGCTCTACGATACCGCCGTCAGCGCGACAGCCTCGGCAATCGATGCCAGCACTCTGCCCCGGCTGAAACGTGGGGCCTGCGCATGAACCAGAGGCTGGAAACGGCAAATTATTTTCCGTGGCTTGGCGGCTTTTTCGTTATCGCGGGCATCGTCCATATTGCCTCGGTGCTGATATTGCCGCGCTTTGCGCCGGCGGATGCCTTTGCCCGGATTGCGGCGGCAGCTCCGGCGGGTCAACTGACCATTCTGCCCCGGGCGGAACCCCACAAGGAGCTTGTGCCCTTCAATGATCCGGCAATGGCCGATGCCGTCTGCCGCTACGACCTTGCCAGCGGCCCGTTCCGGATTTCCGTCAACCTGACCTCCGACAGCCTGCTGTCAATGTCATTCCATGACCGCTATGGGATCGTGTTTTACGCCATGACCGACCGGGCGGCAGTGCGCGGCAGGATTGAAGCCGTAGTAGTGACAGCCCGGCAGAAGGAGGCGCTGGAGAATGACGACGATGAAGAGGGCCCGCCGCCCGAATTGCGGCTGGTGACGGCCCAGCGCGAGGGCTTTGTGCTTTTCCGGGCGCTGGCGGAACAGCCGGGCGATCATGCCGGCGCTGAAAACAGGTTGCGCAGCATTTCCTGCGCCGCCGATGCCGGCTAGCCCGAAAATTAGGCGCGGCGCTTGCGCCCAGTCTTGCTGTGCCCGGGTCCCGCTTTGTCCTTGGGCGCGGGCAGGACAGCCGCCTCGGCAAAATCAGTGTATTTCTGGTAGCGCACTCCGGTGAAAAACAGGATTTGCGCATTTTGGGTGGGGCTGGCCAAGGCCTCGTGCCGCCGGCCTGAAAATTTCTTGCTCAAATAAAGTAATTCACCCATCTCGCTCCCCCGGGTGCTCAACGAGCCTGACGACCGGCAGGACGCAGCGCTCCTCAGCATTACGACGCGGGAAGGTTAATGTTGTGTCAATGATCCCGCTTTAATGTGCCTGAATCGGGAATCAGGAACATATCATCATGAGCTATTCGCTTCAGTCCGCCCTGGCGGCCCAATCCCAGCATCTGGCTGAGTTTGCCGGTGGCGGAACGGCCAGTGCAAAGCCTGTCCTGCTGCGGATCACCAGTGATTTGTTCGTCTGCAAGCTGCATCACTCCCCCGACGAAATCGCCCAATTTCAGGAAATGGTCCTGCAACTGATTGGCGGAACAGATGATGCGGCGCTTAAACCCATCGCCGAAAAGCTGGCCAGACATGGTGGCGCGCCCGCTGCGGTCATGCAGGCGATGATTCGCCGGGGCGGAACCGTGGCAGCGACTATTTTTGAGTTCAGCCCGGCTCTCGACCGGGCGACCTTGCTGGATGTGGCCAAATGGGGAGACTTTGGCCTGGCAATGGCCATCGCGCGGCGGCCCATATTTGACGACCAGCTGACCCGCTTCCTCGCCGAGCGGCCAGAGGAGGAAGTTGCCGTGACCTTGCTCCAGAACCCGGCAACCAGCCTCGAACAATCGACCATCGCCTATCTGATGCGCCGCGCCCGCAAAAATCCGATGATTGCGCAGGCGCTGGCCTCGCGCGAGGATATTGCGGTCGATTTTGCCCCGCTGTTCCTCTGGGCACCGGCCAAGGCGCGGGCCGATATCATTCTGGCCGCCCGCCGGATGGATTTGGGCGAATTCGGTCGCATCCGCCTGACCGGCGAGGAAGCCGCCGCCCATCTGAAACTGGAGCGGCTGGCACTGGCGCGGGAAACGCCGGCGTTTGAGGAAGCGCTTGCCAGTCAATTGTCCTGCCACCAGGATGTGGTTGACCTGCTGATGCAGGACGAGACGGGCGAGAGCCTTGCCATTGCCCTGGCGGCCATCGGCATGCCGGCCGATACTGCGGCGCGAATTTTTATGACGGTGGACCCGGTGATCGCCCATTCCGTGGAGCGGGTGCGCAAGCTGACAGAGCTGGTTCGCGTGCTGTCGCGCCGGGCTGCCAGCCGTCTCGCACAAGTCATTCTAGGCCTGACGCCGGCCCAGACCCCGCCGCGCCAGCCCGTCGAGGTTTCCGCCGCGCATCCGCTCGCCAGCCGTGCCGCCGAAATGGGCACCGCCTTGCCGCGCCCGGCCAGCGCACCCGCGCCCTTGCAGCAGCGCACCGCCTGAAGCAGCCTCAGGCAGTCTCGGCAAGGTCGAGAAAGCTGCGGCCCTCGCGGTCCTCCACTTCGATAATCCAGATGTCGGGATCAAAAGCCAGCTGTCTGGCCAGCAGCCATTCCGCTTCGCCCGGGTCAATCCGGGGCTGGCGGTGCAATGGCACGAAGCGCCGCCCTGCATGGTCCCGGGACGGTAGTTCGCTTTGCGGGGCGGGGCCAAACAGTTCCCTTGTGCCGTCCAGCCGGTCCAGCATCACAAAAATCGCCCCGGCTTCTGCAGCGCCGCGCCGGCGCAGCACGGCGGATGCCCCGTGGCTGTTGCAGCGACGCAGCCAGGCCGCCACCCAGAAATCTGACCTGACGCGCATGATTGCCGCCTATTGAACGGCAATACCCGATTGCGATGCCAGCTGGCGCTGGATTTTCGGCGTAAGGTCACCGGTGACCGGCATGCCCTGATCCCGCTCAAACCGCTCGATGGCCTGCCGCGTCGTGCCGCCAAACACACCGTCCGGCTTGAGCACAAAACCGAGCTTGACCAGGGCGCGCTGGGCGGCGAGCACGGATTTGCTGGGTTCCGGCCTGGCGGAAGGGTCTGTTTTGGCCTGCGCCACATGCGGGCGCAGCAGCAGCGCAATCTGGTCAACGCTGCCCTGGGTGCGCGGCACAGCGGTGCGCTCGGGTGCGGCAGGCTTGAGCGCAAGCACGGGGGACAGTGCCGCCAATTCGGCGGGACGCGGCACGGGGGCCGGGGCGTCAGGCGCAGAGGCGCTGGTGCTGGCGCGCTCGGTCCCCAGTGCCGGGCTGGCAAACAATGGCGCAGGGTGGCGCGATTTCTGCAAGGCAAGGGCGTTGACCAGAAAGCCGATGGCAATGGCGGAGAGGGCGGCAATTGCCAGATTGCGGCTGGTCAGCCATTTTGACATTCCGGCGTAAAATGCACGCGGTCGCGCCAGCTTGCGCCCGGACGCGCCACCGCGTTCGCCCGCTGGCCTTGCGGCCCGGCGCGCCGCCGGAGCCTCGGCACGGCTGGACACTGTGAAATCGTGATTGGTTCGCGCGAGAGCAGCTTCAAGCACTTTTCTTGATCCCTGTCAGATTAAGCGGCACAAGTCCGGCGGGTGCCGCGATTGCCCGCGAAAAGGTTTCGATTTTGGCGCTGTTGGCCGTCACCTTGCCGGAATGGCGGCAATCCAGCGGCAGGCGCACCGTGACGCAAGTGCCCGCAGCAGGCGCGCTTTCGATGCAGATGTCGCCGCCATGCAGGCCTACCAGCCCGCGAACCACCGAGAGGCCGAGGCCCGTGCCCTCATAGGGCCGGTCATAAGTAGCCGTCGCCTGGAAGAACGGATCACCAAGACGCGGCAAATCCCCCGCCATGATGCCGATGCCGTCATCCGACACGTAAATGCGCAGCGAATTGCCATCGGGACGAACCCCAACCGTAACCTGCCCGCCCGGGCGGGTGAATTTCACCGCATTGGACAACAGGTTGATTAGGATTTGCTTGCAGGCGCGCTTGTCGGCGACAATTTCTTCCAGATTGACCGGACAGTCGCGGATCAGGCTGATCCCGCCTTGCTGGGCCCGCAGGCTGACAATGTCGCTGCACTGGTTGATCAGGGTTGCGATCTCGAACGGTTCCGGCATCAGCTCAAAACTGCCAGCCTCGATTTTCGACATGTCAAGAATCGTGTTGACCACAGACAAAAGGTGCAAGCCCGATTCCTGAATGATATGGGCATATTCGCGCTGCTTGACCGGCTCGCGCGGGCTGAGTTCCTCGCTGCCGAGCATTTCGGAAAAGCCGATGATGGCATTGAGCGGCGTGCGCAATTCATGGCTGACATTGGCGAGGAACCGGTCCTTCCAGATGCTGGCATGTTCTGCACGCAGGCGGGCGGTTTCAATGGCCTCTTCATGCTGTTTGCGGTCCGTGACATCGCGCACCACAGCGATCACGCGGCCATATCCGGTGTGGCGGCCTTCGACTTCCGGGCCAATATCGATTTTCCGGGCCCGCAATTCGATCCAGGCAAAGACAGGTTCCGCCGTCGCTGCCTGGCCGGCATCGGGCGCTCCCCTCAGCAACCGCAAGTTGGCTGTGACCGTCCCGCGCTGGTGCGCCGCATCGGCTATGGCTTTCAGAAAACCCGGCCGGTCGGCGACATGGACATGTTCGAAAAACCCGCGCCCCGTCAGCTGGCGCGGTTGCAGACCAAACAGAGCCATGCTGTCGTCGCTGGCGAAGACGACGCTGCCGGACTTGTCGTGCCGCAACACCAGATCGCCGATGGCGTCGGAAAGGGTTTGCAGCCGTGCCGCACCAATCATTTCTGCCTTGCGGTGCAATTGATAGGCGGCCATGGCCAGCTGCGCCAGTGTCGCGCCGTAGACGATGCCCGGCAGCAGCAGCGCCATGCTTTCCAGCGGCGTTTCGAAGCTGCCGGTTGCCAGGATGCCAGAATTTTGCGCAAGATAGAGCCCGCAAGCTGTAAGCACGGTGGCCGCGCTGGACAGCAGAATGGCGACGGGATGGAGGGTCAGCGCCGCTTCCAGCGGCACCAGCACCAGCCAGGCCAGGGCGGCACCCAGCCCGCCGCCAATGGCGAAAGTGAGGGCGAGGCCCAGCAGGGCGATGACGCAAATGATCTGGGCGACTGCGAGGTTTCCGGTCCGCGACAGCACGACAACTGCCAGAAGCGGCGAGGCCATCCACAAAAAGGCAAATCCGTGCCAGGCCGAGGGTGCGCCGTGAAAAGCCAGGAACAAGGGGGCAAAAGCTATTGCCAGCAGGGAAGTGGAAAGGCGCGTGCCGATGAAAACCGCGTGGTGTTTGGCCAGCGTCGAATTGGGCGCGATGCTGGCGTGCACATAGCTGCCTACATGCAACCGCATATTTTCCGGAAGACTTGCCAGACCGGCCACGACTCACTCCAAACGCTTGCTCACGGCCCTGCTTGGCTTTTGAGACCTTCAACTTCGCAGCCTGGGCTTAAATCAACCCTAAGCCTCGCCCGATTCTGGTCCGCAGAAGCGCAACCGGCCCCGGAAAGGCCGACATGTTGGCAATATGGTTTAAAACCTGTTGCCAAAACCGCTGGCTTGCGCGCCTTAACAAGGCATGAATAAAATCCGGCAAATTACCCTCTGGTTCTTGAAGCCGGTTTGATGTTTCAACCCACATGTCGTGATCGTGTCCCGAGAGGATCACGTCGAACGCATGGCTCCGCATAATCGCGAGGTCCTGCACATGATTGGCATGGAACACCC
>JAYVYA010000375.1:0-8489 GCA_043784745.1 Hyphomicrobiales bacterium | reverse complement strand
TTGGCTCTCACTTCTTCCACAATGTGACTTCGATGAATGTAGGCTATTTTACCATTGCTCACAACTCAACCCAAACAACCATCAACATGGATATTTTGGCCCAAATGCCGGTAATTGAAGAAGGTAATTTCATCAAACATGTGTGTTTCAATAACGAACTTAACATTGTCATGGATGGCAAGAACCGCCAGGCACTCATTTCATTCGATGAATAATTCAGAGAAATAGTTATTTTTTTCCATTCAATATAATTTTCAACTATAATTACAGAACAAGCTTCCTGTTTAAACCTGCTTACTTAACCAATTATTTTTCATCCTCCTACTTCTACCAAATTTCATCCAAATGTCGTGTCTCCGAGTCCTCCGGGCCGCAGCATCATGCAAGGTTTCCCGGAACCATGATCAAGTGCGTCATTGCGAGGCACGAAGCAATCTACACTGGATTTCGCCCTGGTCCCAATGTCTCCGACCCGCATGCAGTCTGATTCATTAGATACCCATTAGATACTCATCTGATACCTTTCTGTAACCCTACATTACAGAAAGGCAGCCCTGCCGTGCCCGCCACCAGCGTCGCCGTCAAGGTCTTGCCCTCGCCCGTCGCCATTTCGGCCAGCATGCCGTTGACCATGGCGTAAGCGCCCAGCAGCTGCACGTCAAAATGGCGCTTGCCGAGGATGCGGGCCGACAATTCGCGGATCAGCGCGAACGCCCGGGCGGTCAGCGGATCGGGAAAATCCGGGATTTTGCGGAAGGCGACGGCGAGTTTTGGTGCCTCCGACCGCAAAGCGTCGTCATCAAGGCCGGCATGGAAAGCCGCGTGGGTTTCAACGAGCGGGAGGATGTGGCGCAGTGATCGTGCGCGCAGGCGCGGGGTTGCCGCCAGCCAGTAGCCTTTGGCGCGCGCCGCCATTTCGTCCAGCCAGTCCGCATGGCGCGCCTGGCGCTCCGGAGCTATCTGAAGGGCGGGAAGGTGCGGGGAGAGCACTGCCATCGCTACACCCGGAACTGGCCAATGAAGAACTGGCGGATGGAGCGGATGGCCCGGTAAGCCAAAGGCTCGCCCGGCAACGAAAACCGCACCGAGGCATGGGCACCAAGGAAGGTCAGCGGGCGGCGCTGCAGCGGTTCCAGCTCGACAAGGAAGTAGCTGAACAAGGCTTCGGGTTTTTGGGTCCGGCTGGGATCGAGCGAAATATCGCCGCCGCCGCGTGTCGTCAGGGCGAGATTGGGAATGTCCAGCTGGGCGGCGGGCACTTCCCGCCGGATGCGGGCCGCGAACGGGCTGCTGGTTTCGTCGGCGAGCCGGACATCGACCTTGACGCCCTTGTCACCGATCAGGTCAATCTCGCTTTGCGGCATCAGCAGCTGAATCACGGGGTCATTGTCGCCGATGACAAAGCCGATCAATTCGCCCCGCTTGAAATAGCGGCCCGGCAGATCATCCTGGCGGGCGACGACAAAGCGGCCGGCGTGCGCGCTGGCCAGCACCAGATCCTTCTGGCGCTTTTCGAATGTGTCGAGCCGACCTTGCAGGTTTCTGGCTTGGGCGGCAAACATCTGCGACTGGACGCGGTCAATATCCTGCACCGCCGCGAGCCTCGCCTGCGATTCGCCAATCTCGGCGCGGAGCACGGCGATTTGCGCCGTGAGGATCGGATCTTCGAAAGCGAACAGTTTTTGCCCGGCCTCGACCGTCGAACCGGGGATAGCCACAATTTCCCGCAGAAAGCCGCCGGTCTTCGCCCGCAATTCGGCCCGGTCTGGGTAGACGACAACGCCGTTGGCCAGGGTCGCATAGGGGAAGGGCACCACGAAAAGCAGGACCGCGGTGGCGGCAGCCAGGCCGCCCGCTACCGTGTAAACCCGCCGGTGCTGGCCGTGCAGCTGGTTGTTTGACGCCAAATACTGGGCACCCCTGAACATCGGAACGAGAATGACGGAGGCCAGGGACCAGATGGCCAGGAGCAAGCCGAACACGAAAAATTTCGTCGCCAGAAACGCCGCAATGCCGAAGGACACCAGCAGGCGGTAAGCCCAGGAGAGAACGACAAAGCCCAGCAGCCATTTGCCCTCGCCGGGGGCGGTGCGCGGCGGCGTCAGCTCGTTGATCCACAGGCCCCACTTTTTGAACACATAGAGAAAATACCGGTTGGCGCGGGTGGCCAGATTGGGAATTTCCAGCCAGTCTGACAGGATATAATATCCATCAAACCGCAGCAGCGGGTTGCCGTTGAACAGGATGGTCGAAACGCCGCCAATCAGCATGATGTCAAAGGCGACCGAGCGGCCAATGCCCGGACTGGCGTTGATCCAGACAATCATCGCCACCGCCGCCAGCGCCGCTTCCACCAGCATGCCGGCGGCCCCGACCAGGATGCGGCGGCGCTTGGAAGCAAAAGCCGCCGAGGCGGAAGCATCGACATACAGCACCGGGATGAAAATCAGCAGCATGACGCCCACTTCATGGACTTCGCCGCCCCAGACCTTGGTGGCACAGGCATGGCCCAGCTCGTGCAGGCTCTTGATGATTGGATAAATCGCCATCATCAGAGCGACATTCTCCGCCACCAGCACGCGGTCAATCACGCTGGCGTTGAGTTCGGACCAGTGGATCACGGCGAGCGACACGGCATAGCCGATTAACGCCAGCCAGACGAGGAAGCCCGGCAACGAGAACAAGGGCCGCACGAAAGGCAGGGTTGCGTCCAGCAGCCGGTCCGGATCAAACATCGGCAAACGCACCGCCATGGGGTTGCGAATCTGCTGGGCCATGCGGCGGCGGCTGGCGCGCTCGGCCCGCTGGGCCATCTCGTCAAAATCCGGCGGCAATTCGGTTTGCAGCAGGTCAAACGAGTGCAGGTAGGCCAGCAGCTGGATCGTCTCGTCCTGCGTCGGCGGCGCTTCCGGCGATTTTTTGCCGGCGGCCTCCCAGATATCCTGCATGCTGCGGCGGCCATCCATCAGGCACAGCATCAAATTGGCCATTGGCGACAGGCGGTGGAACTGGCCGGACTGGCGATCCTGCAACACATACCAGATTTCGTTGCGGAAAACCTGCCGGTAGGTGCGGCTGTGGGCGCGCAAGCCTGGCCGGACTTCCGCTACCCGGTACCAGGAGGCGCTGAACAGGGAAGCGCTCATGACTCTACCCGAACCAGCGCCAGGAGGCGAGCCGCCACCAGTTCAGGGCCGGGTGCAGCCAGATCCAGGCGAGGTTGCGCTCGCCGATGACGATTTTGCCAAGGCCTTCCATGCCTGGACGCAGGCGGGCCGTGTCGCCGTCAATGTGGCCTTCCACGCGGAAAATGTTCTTACCCGCCTTGGCTTCCGCGACCGGGGTCACTTTGTCGACAATGAAATGCAACCGCTGGCTGGGCAAAGCGGTGAGCGACAGCTCGCCCTCATTGCCAGGCTGGATCAGGTCAATCTCGTGTTCGTCCACCAGCAGCACGACGCGATAGGCGTCGAGCGGGGCAATCTCAAACAGGACCTGGCCGCGCTGCACCGAGGTGCCGATGACCTGGCTGAGATCACCGGAGATGATCAGGCCCGGGATCGGCGCGCGCAGGGTCACGCGCGCAATCTGCTCGTCAATCAGGTGAATCTGGGCGTCCGCCTGCTCGATCTGGGTGTTGATGACATTGACCGCTGCCAGCTCACGCGAGGCCAGCGCCTTGTCATATTCATGCAGGCGCTGGGCCTTTTCGGTGACATGCTTCAGGCGCTCCAGCACCAGGTCGCTGTCCTCCAGCGCGGCCAGCACCTCGCCGCTGGCGACGGAATCACCGGCGCGGTGCCGCGATTCCTTGATGAAGCCGTCATAGGGAGCCACCACGGCGCGACGCGCCAGCCCTTCAACCAGCGCATCCGCATCCACCCGGTAGATGTCGGTGGCAAAGCTCAGCCATAGCACCAGACCGGTTGCGGCAAGGGCGAGAAGCTTGCGCACCCAATAGCCCGGCCCCAGCCAGCGCTGCATTTGCAGGCGCAGGCTCTCGACCGATTTGGTCATCAGCCAGCGGTCGTTAAGGCGCTTTTCCTCCAGGATTGGCCCCAAAATCGACACGACCACTTCGAGAAGCGCGATGGTTGGCGCATCAAACGGATTGTCCCTGCGGCGCTCGAAACAGGCGGCCCCGGCAAAGCGGTCCGCCACCAGCACCGGGATCGTCAGCACCACGCAATCATCCTGGCTGCGCGACAAATTGGCATGTTCGGAGGTGGATGCAATCTGGTCGGCGGGGGCGGGATAGAGCACGAGGGCGCGCTGGTCGACAGCCTCGTCCATCGCCGCTGCAAGGCCGGAAACCAGCGCCATTTTCCGGCTGAACTGCGCCGAATGCGAGATAACGCGCACCGAGGAATGGCGTCCGCGCCGGATGCCAAAACTGACGCGGGCGCAGTGGAAGCGCGAGGCGAGGCTGGTGGCCACCGCCATGGCCGAGGTGTCATAGGTTGGGCGGCTCAGGGCATCGCCGAGCAGTTCCAGTGCGGTGCGGGAGCGGTCCAGCGCCTTGCCCTGGTCGTCCAGACGGTCGCGCAGCAGGCGCTCGCGAAATCCGCTGAGGCCCCATTGCAATTGCCGTGTCGCCCGCTTCAAATCATCGCCGCGCGCATTGCGCAGCGCCAGCGCCACCACGCCAACCACCTCGTCGTGCAACTGGATCGGGTAGGCGGTGAAGGCAAGGCCGGTGGAGCTGGTGCGCAATTCCTGTTCGTCGGTCGCCACCGGACGGCGTTCGCGCAGGGCCACTTTGGCCAGATCCGCCAGAGCAGCAGGCGGACTGGCACCCTCGGGCCAGGCGGCGGCATAGTCAAAATTATTCTGGGCCTTGCCCGCCAGCAGGACGATGCCGCGAAACGACTTGTCAATGCCCCGGCATTGCAGCGCCAGCCACGGTCCGGCAAAATCATCCAGCCGGCTGGCTTCCAGAAGCCGCTTCCACAGCGCCGGTTCAATTTGTGCGATATGGCCGTTTTGCCGTTCAGCTTCGTCCGCCGCCTCGGCCAGATAGCTTGCCTCGGTCACTTGCAACCTCCCAGGCCGACTAGGACATCACTTTTCTACTTCAAGTGCGCCGTGCCGCACTTCATACTCGCGCAAGACGCCGCCCAGAATGGTGAACAGGCGCTTGGCGGCATGCGGCGTCAGTACAACCCGGTTGCTCAGGTCAACGGTCATCTGGGGGCTTTGGCCGAAATTCCAGGTCCGGTTCATGCCAAAAAACAGGTCCACCTGTTCGCGCGTGCTCTGGACATTGATGACATTGGCAAAGCAGGTGGCCATTGCCTGATCGTTCCAGACGACGGCGGCGGCGCGCTCGCCCTCGATTGCCGGCATCAATGCTGCGGCGGTTTCATTCAACATTGGTCCTGATCCCCTGAAAATAGGAAAGGCGGGCAGGCGCTTTGGCAAGCCGCCTAGAAGTGATAAACCAGCCCGGAGGAAACAGCAAAGTTCGACGGCTTGAGCTTGAACTCGTTCGCGCCATTGGTGCCGTTCAGGAGGATGGTTTTCCCGGCTTTGGTATAGGTGGCCTCGACCCTTGCCGACACATTGGGCAGCAAATAGGTCTCGACGCCGCTGCCAACCTGCAAGCCGGGCAAAAGGCGGTGGCCGACGTTGGTATTTGGCGCGATATCGTTAAAGAAATTCGACTTGATGCCGGTATTGATCCAGGCTGCGCCAACCCGGGCGTAGAGCAGCATATCGGGCGAGGCCAGCCAGCCCGCGCGCGCCGTGACGGCACCCATCCCATCGACATTGGCAAAATTGTAAAAGATTTGCCCGCCCAGAATGCCGCCGGAGCCGTTCGGGTTGACAAAGCGGGCGTGCTGGAGATCAAGGCTGGCTTCCACACCGAGCACAACGGGAATGGGCAATTGCACATCGCCGCCGATCAGGAGTCTGCCCCCCACCGAGGTTGCGGCGACAGGAAGGTCGCCAAACAGGCCCGCATTGGCGACCGAATCGATGGTTTGCATATGATGCTGGTGCAGCGACAGCAGACCGCCGGCATGAAAACCGGTCCAGTTCGGTGGCGGGGCGGCCCCCGGTGCCACGACGGACGAGGCCGTTTCCCAAGGCGTCCAGATCAGGCCAATTTTGGACTGCAGGACCGAGGGGCGATACCGGTACGTGCCGGTATTCACCGACAGGCCCTGGCCCAGCCCGGTATAAGTGCCTTCAAACCGAACCGAAAATCCGTTGCCAATCCTGGTTTCGACGCCAAGGCCGCCGTGAAATTCGGTGAGTGTTTTGTTCAGCTTTGCTCCAAATCCCTGAAAGCCGTTCGCCGTCAGCAGGGCCGGACCGGCTTTGGCATAGAGCAGGGTGCCGGGGGACACCAGCAGGCCCAGTCTGGCCGTCAGTGCGCCTGTATATTTCGATTTTTCCAGAAAATCGACGGCTGAACCCTCGCTGACGTAGCTGGTGCCGTTGAGCTGCTGGAATTCAACCTCCATCCCGGTGACGAGGAGGGATGACAGGCGGTAATTGAACCCGGCAAAGGCCCCAAAACTGCCAGAATTGCTGACCGAGCCGATCCAGGTCGAGGGCAGGGGCAAGCCGCCCGGCGAGCTGTTGAATTTGGATGCGACCGAGGAGGCCCCAATTTCGGCACCTAGATAAAAGCCAGTCCATGAGGGCAATGGCGGTGCACCGGCCGTTGCCGCTCCGGACAGGGAAGCCGCCAATAAAGTGCCGCCAACCACTGATCTGAAAGAGAAAAAAGCCATGCCCAAGGGTCTCCACTGCAAATCCTTTAGCATTTTTTATTGCTGGTTCAAGTCTCTAAATTGCCACAATGGATCAAAAAAGCGCAAGCAACGCCTTGCCCGAACTATTTCAGCGCCCTGATTGTGGCACCGGTTGACACGATTGTTGCATTTGCCTAGCGCTGGAGCCAGATTCTGGCGCTGGTGGGGTACGGGGGTGGCCAACGCCTTGCCCGCCAATGCCGAATCAGCGGGGCTGTCCATTTTTGGCTGAATCCACCATGACCCTTTATCCGCACCTTGCCGCCAGCGCCTTTCTCGGCGATGCCATGGCGGCGCGGGCGATTGATGCCGGGCTTCGGCTGGGGCTGGTGGACCTGCTGGCCGCCCATGCGCACGTGACGATGGCGCAGATTGTCCAAACGACTGGCGCGCCCCATGCGGGCGCGACGACGCTGGTGCAGTTGCTGGAGAATTACGGCGTCGTTGCATCTGGAGGGGGCCAGATTGCGCTGACCGGGCGTTTCCGGTCCATCCTGCCCTTCCGCGACTATCTCGAAACGCGGCTGCGCTTTGCCGATCTGGTCTGGCCGGACATTCAGTCGCTGTTTCCCGCCCTGCTGTCCAATGTGCCTGATTTTATGGCGCGTTCCAAAACCTTCGATCTGTTCCGCTATGATCGCTGCCTCATTGTCAATGCCGCCAATTTGCAGGCCTCCCGGCTATGGACGGAGCTGACCACAGGACTAACCCGCTACGAGGCACCCGCTGCGCTGGAACACATCCCCATGGAAACTGCGGAAAGCATCATCGACCTTGGCGGCAACACCGGTGAATTCGCCCTGCACCTGTGCCGCCGTGCCCTGCAGGCGCAGGTGACGGTGGTTGACCTGCCGGTGGTCTGCGAACTGGGGCGCGAGCATGTGGCCCGCGCCGGTTTGCCGGATGAGGCGGAGCGCATCCGGTTTTTCCCCGCGGACCTGCGCGCGGGGCGGCTGCCGCCGCCGGCGGAGCTTGTGTCGTTCAAATCGGTGCTGCATGACTGGCCGGAGCGGGAGGCGCGTGAGCTGCTGAAAACCGGGGCGAGCCTGGTGACGCCCGGCGGGCGGATGCTGATTTTTGAGCGGGCCCCCCTCGATTTCCGCCGCCATCCCTTCACCTACGCGCTGGCACCGGACCTGGCTTTTCTGCATTTTCTGCGACCGGAAAAGCTGTATGCTGAAACGCTGACGGAACTTGGCTTCCATATCGACCTTGTCAGAACCATTGAGCTTGAGGTTGATTTCCATCTGATCCTTGCCACCCGGAAAAAATGAACAAGCCCCTTGGAATCACCGACCCCTTCGCTGCGCCCGGCACCTTTGACACCGGTGAAAACCAGCTGCGGCGGATTCTGGTCGTCGGTGGCGGCACAGCGGGCTGGATCACGGCGGTCTATCTCAACCGCATCGTGCGCCCGCTCGGCTGCCAGGTGGTGCTGGTCGAATCGGCCAATATCGGCACCATCGGGGTGGGTGAGGCGACAATTCCCAGCCTCGTTGATTTCCTGCGCATTCTCCAGCTGGACGAAACGGAGTTCATGCGCGCCTGCTCGGCCAGCTTCAAGCTCGGGATCCATTTTGAGGGCTGGCTTGGCGAGGGTGTGGATTACTGGCATCCATTCGGGCGGGTCGGCGGGCGCATCGCCGGGATTGACCTGTTTCACTTCTGGGATTTGCGGCGCCGCGAGGGGGCAAGCCAGCTGGAATATGCCGATTATTCCGCCCA
>JAYVYA010000374.1:0-3469 GCA_043784745.1 Hyphomicrobiales bacterium | reverse complement strand
TCTAAAGCGTGTCAACGACTGTGAGATAGCCGGGTTTGGAATTTAAGCTCTGATTTGTTCCTTGCTTTGCGTTTTTTTTGGAATTACGGGAATTACAGTGACACTTTACTAAATCCGCTATCTCCCCTACTTTTTGCTTCCCTGTCCCTCTCCCGCCCGGAGCGCTCCATGGCCCGCATTTCCAGCACCGTCGTGCCCGACATCCCGCACCATGTTACCCAGCGCGGCAACCGGCGGATCCAGGTGTTTTTTTGGCAAGGTGTCACTATGATTCAATTCATAAGCGGGTCAGCGGATCGCTTCGCTGGTCAAGAACGCGAAGCACGACAATCTGGTTGTTTTCGACCAGATACAGGAAAGAAAATGGTGTGCGAGCAATCTGGAATTGGCGCACATTGGCAAAGCCTTCGATGATATGGCCAACTTCGGGATGCACGCTGAGTATTTTGCTGGCGGCGCGATAGTGCTTTTTGGCGTTTGCAGCACCCTCAGTGAAGGTCGTTTTATAATAGCTCTTCCACCATGACAAATCATCAAGCGCTCTGGCTCGAAACGTGATTTTCATGAGACTTTTGCAGTTCGCCTGGTATCGGGCGCAGGCGGAGGTAATTCATTCTCGGTTCCCCAGGAGTCAACCCAAAGACTGACGGCTTCACCGGAAATGACATGGGTCTCCTGTTCAAATTCGGCAAGCGCTTGCCGAATAACTTCGTGTTTGGCGTCTCTTGCATCGAGATATGAAACGAGGGCTTTTTGGGCGACATACGAGAGGGAGCGCGCCTCTGCTTTGGCGGCCTGTGCGAGGCGCGCTTTCACGTCCGCACTCAAGCGCAACGATAAAGGATGTGAAGCCATGGATGTTCTCGAAGAGTGTGTAGTCATATGTAGCCAATTGTAATGCCATGTGCCGTTTTGTCAATATCTGTCCAGGGGAGAGGATTCGGGGTTCGCTCGGTATAATTACGCAATTACGGTGACACTTTACCAAATCCCCATTCCCTCCACCTATTCCCCGTCCCTTCCCCTCACCCGCCCGAAGCGCTCCAAGGCCCGCATTTCCCGTATGACGGTTGCCCCGCTGCTGCTCAAACAATTTCCTTGCGCGGCTGATAGGGTGCTAAATCCCGCCAGCGCTGCATCAGTGCGGTGAAATCGCCATCCGCCCGCTCCGGCAGCACAATTTTCAGCGTCACATACAAATCCCCCGGCGTGGTGCCTGCGGCGTGCAGGCCCTTGCCGCGCAGGCGCATCGCCTTGCCGCCGCCCGCGCCCGCCGGCAAATTCATTTCCACTGCCCCCGTCAGCGTCGGCACTTGAATCTGGCCACCGAGCGCCGCTTCATACAGCGTCACCGGCAAATCCAGATAAAGATCGCGCCCCTCGACCCGGAACAGGGGATGGCGGGTGATCCGCAGGGTGATGATGGCATCCCCGGCAAAATCCGGCCCGCCGCCGGGCGCGGGCTGGCCCTGCCCTTTCAGCCGGATCTGGCGGCCCTCCTCCGATCCGGCGGGAATGGTGATATCCAGTGTCTTGCCATTGGGCAGGCTGACACGGATCTGCCCGCCCAGTGCCGCCTCTTTCAGGCCGACACTGACTTCCGCCTCAAAATCTTCGCCGCGCATCGCCCGGCGCTGGGCCCCGGGGCGTTTTCTGGCTCCGGCAAACAATTCCGAAAAAATGTCGGAGGGGTCAACGCCCGCCCCGCCGCCGCCGAAATTGAACTCAAACCCCTCCGGCCCTGCCGCGCCCGGCTTGGCCCGCCCGCCGCCGGGAAAACCCTGAAAGCGCGGCTTGCCTTCGGCGTCAATCTCGCCCCGGTCAAAGGCGGCGCGCTTGGGCTCGTCGCCCAGGAGGTCATAGGCATGGGTCGCTTCGTTAAACCGCTCCTTGGCGCGCGGGTCTTTGGTCTGGTCCGGATGGTTGGCTTTGGCCAGCTTGCGATAGGCTTTCTTGATGTCGCCAATCGGGGCGTCCCTGGCTACGCCCAGAATTTGATAGGGGTCCCGCATATTGACATCCATTTGGTGCGGCCCGCAGGGGCCGGACAGGTGATCCCTGCTATTTGGGCTTTCGCAGCACCGCACGCAAGATCGAATGCAACGCCCTGCGTGACAAGCCGCCGCACCGCCGTTAAAAGGGTGCAATTGCCAATGAACGGGAACCGGCATGAGCGAGACGTCTTCTGAACCGCGCCACAAGATCCGGATGCTGGATGTATCGATCCTGTCGGCGCTCGCCTGTGCTGCGCTGGCGCTGGCTGTCTGGACCGGCTGGGGGCTCTGGCGCCCGATTGCGCCCGAAAGTGCCGCGACCATCAGCGCCCGATCCGGAATTATTTGCCCCGCATCGATGACGCTGGTTGATTCCGTGCGCTTGCAGGAGGAGATCAACTTGGAGATCAACCGGCTGGCGGCTGATTTTGCCAGCCTGCCGCCAGATGCGAAACTGGCGCGGCTGACCCATGCCCAGCAGATGATTTGCCAGTTCATTTTGCAAAATCCGCGGCGCGGTATCGCCTGGGTCCAGCTTCTGGCGGTCTCGCCGCAGGCCCAGACCGACACGTCGCTGTTTTCGACGCTTTACCAGACCTCGTTCGATCTGGCGCGTCTGGATGCGGATGCGGTGCGCGGGCGGATTCAGCTGGCGGCACCGCGCTGGGCAGAACTGAAGCCCGAGGAAAAGCAGATCATGCTGGCCGATGCCCGCACGCTGATGCTGACCAAGATTTCCGGCTTCACCCACCCGCTGCTGGTGGCCCAGGAGGGCATCAAGGGCGGCGACGAATTGCGCGGGGAATTTCGCACCATCGTGGCCGCCGAATGGCCGGAAGCACTGAGCTATTACGACTTTGAGGAACGCAAGGTGCTGGCCGGCGCGGGGGGGTAGCCGGGGGCTGCCGGACCGCGCAATTCCAGTGCGCCTTGCGCGGCGGTGACTCGTGCCAGACGAGCCACAATCGGGGCGGCGGAAAGCGCGCACTGGAAGTGCGCGGTCCGGTGTGCGCCGGCCCTAATGCAAAATCTGGCTCAGAAACAGCTTGGTCCGCTCGTGCTGCGGGTTGGCGAAAAACTCGTTGGGCGTGTTCATCTCGACGATCTGCCCGGCATCCATGAAAATCACGCGGTCGGCGACCTGGCGGGCAAAGCCCATTTCATGGGTGACGCAAATCATCGTCATGCCCTCCTGCGCCAAGCCAACCATGGTATCCAGCACTTCCTTGACCATTTCGGGGTCGAGCGCCGAAGTTGGCTCGTCAAACAACATGATCTTGGGGCTCATGCACAGCGAGCGGGCAATGGCGACACGCTGCTGCTGGCCGCCGGACAATTGGCCCGGGTATTTTTTCGCCTGCTCGGGGATTTTGACGCGGGTGAGATAGTGCATCGCCACCTCCTCGGCATCCTTCTTTGGCATTTTGCGCACCCAGATCGGGGCCAGCGTGCAATTTTCCAGAATGGTGAGATGC
>JAYVYA010000373.1:0-2405 GCA_043784745.1 Hyphomicrobiales bacterium | reverse complement strand
CAGGCATTGGTAGCCGCGCTTGCCTTGCCCAGATGGCTGAGCGCGAAAATCGTTGCGATGGCGGTGGGAACCGAGCCGGAGGCGAGGCGCGCGGCGATGCGCCAGTCAATCGTCATGTTGCGGGCATGCATCAGCGTGCCGCCGCTTTTGGTGACCGCGGCATAGAGCAAATCCGTACCCACCGCCGTGGCCGGGGTGATGCCAAACATCAACACCAGCAGGGGTGTCATCAGCGAGCCGCCGCCGATGCCGGTGCAGCCGACCAGCGCACCAATCACGAAGCCCGACAGCGAGTAAAGCGGGTTTATATCTGCGAACAGGCTCAAGGACTACTCCGTCAAGGTGCCGGAAAAGCCGGACGGCAGGGACACCGGCGCGGCGCGCATGCGCCAAATCGTTCTATATTTCAGTCCATATGTTCTGTAAAGCGAACGTCCCCGTTGAATTCAGCATTTTGCGCGGTCAATTGCAAGCGCCATCCCTAAAACAGATGCTCACCGGCCCTGCACAAGCCGGGCCACGGCGCGGGCGGTGTAGTCCACCATCGGCACAATCCGCCCGTAATTCAGCCGCGTCGGGCCGATAACGCCGAGCACGCCGGCAATACGCTGCTGGCTGTCCCTGAACGGTGCGGCGATCATTGACGAACCGGAAAGGGAGAACAGCTTGTTCTCCGAACCAATGAAAATCCGCACGCCTTCGCCGGTTTCGGCCCGCGCCAGCAGGTCAATGACGTCCTTTTTGGTCTCCAGATCGGCAAACAGCAGGCGAATGCGCTCCAGATCGGCCAAAGCCGTCAAATCCTCCAGCAGATTGGCCTGGCCACGCACGATCAGCTGCGGCGCCGTGCCTGCCATGCCGGCCCAGCTGGCAAGACCCGCATCGACAAGGCGGGTGGCCAATTCGTCCAGCTCGTTCTGGGCCGAACCGCGCGCCGCTTCGATTGCCAGACGGGCTTCCGGCAGGGTGCGGCCGCGGATGCGGGCATTGAGGTAATTGGCCGCCTCGACCAGGGCGGAGGCGGGCAAATCACGCGGGATGGCGACGATTCGATTCTCGACTGCGCCATCTTCAGCCACCAGCACAGCCAGGGCCCGCTCCGGCTCCAGCCGCATGAACTCGATTTGCTTCAAGCGCGGATTGTCCTTGCTGGCCAGCACCACACCCGCACCGCGCGTCAGGCCGGAAAGCAGGGAAGTGGCCTGCGTCAGCACATTTTCAAGGCTGGCATTTTGGCCGGAAGCCTGCACCTGCGCCTCGATCCGGGCCTGATCCTCCCCCGGCAATTCGCCGATTTCGAGCAAGGCATCGACGAAAAACCTCAAGCCCAGCTCGGTTGGCAAACGTCCGGCGCTGGTATGGGGGGCATAGAGCAGGCCCAGCTCCTCCAGATCCTGCATGACATTGCGGACCGAGGCGGGGGACAGCGCCATCGGCAACAGCCGCGCCAGATGGCGCGAGCCGACCGGCTCGCCATTGCCGAGGTAGGAATCGACAATCCGCCGGAAAATCTCGCGCGAGCGGGCATCAAGTCGGGCGAGGGCGCGTGGGGTGTCGGAGGCGGGATGCATGGCAGGAGTGTGGCCGGGGATGGCGCCGGATGCAAGCGGGCTTGCGGTTCGGAGCGAACCTTCAGGTTCGCAGGTATTATGCACTGGCGAACCTGAAAGTTCGTGCTCCGGCCGGGCAGTTCCGGTTGTTTTCACCCCTCCCCCGCCAGCCGCACTGCCGCTGCCGCTGCGAAAGGCGCGCCGGCGAGGGCACCCAGCGACAGGGCGGCCAGAATGAGGAACGGCGTCTCCAGCGGCACCCCACCGCCGGCCATGGCCGAGGAGGCTGCCACGCCGAAAATCAGCACCGGGATGGTGAAGGGCAGCACGAGGATGGCCATCAGCAGGCCGCCGCGCCGCAGACCCACGGTCAGCGCCGCACCAATCGCGCCAATCAGCGTCAGCGCCGGTGTGCCTGCCAGCAAAGTGGCCGCGACGCCTGCCAGAGCCGGGCCGTCCATGGCCAGCATCAGGCCGAATATGGGCGCAGCGAGCACCAGCGGCAGCGTCGTCACCACCCAGTGCGCCGCGCATTTGGCCAGAACGACCAGTTCCAGCGGCAAACCGGTCATGCCCAGCAAATCCAGCGAGCCATCGTCGGCATCGGCCTGAAACAACCGGTCCAGTCCCAGCAGGGTGGCCAGCAGGGCGGCAATCCACAGGATGGCCGGGCCAATCTGGGCCAGCAATTTCAGGTCCGGCCCGATGGCGAAAGGGACGATGGTGACGAGGATGAGGAAAAATACCAGCCCCATCGTGGCCCCGCCGCCAATGCGCCGGGCAATGCGGATCTCGCGCCAGAACAGGGCTGAGAACTGGCGCATCAATAGCCTGCCGCCAGGGCATTGCGCTGGC
>JAYVYA010000372.1:0-2256 GCA_043784745.1 Hyphomicrobiales bacterium | reverse complement strand
CCAGTAAGTCGCCCGGCTCCAATGGTTGAAATCAGCTTGCGCAGATGGCAGATTAAAAAAAATCGACGCCTCTAGTGCTTTGGCTAACGCTAAACCCCGTTCAGCTGATTTTTTTTGTTCTGCCTCATACATCGCAGCCACCTGTTCAGGTGGCATGTCTTCCAGTTGTGCCCGATATTCCGCCGCCTGATTTTCAAGCTGTTCAAGTTCAGCATCGCTGACTGGCACAGCCTCCGGATGCCCCCAAGGTTTGCGCGCTGGTGACTGCGCAATTTCAAGTCTGGGAAATTTGCAGGCAATTAGATAATCAATCGGACTGTAATCCGGCAATCTGGCCATGCCGCCACACTCTGGTTTCCGTTTGATCGTTTTTGCATAGCCAATCTCTGGCCCCGCATCCGATAATGCTGTAGCTTGAAAGAAGAGGGTTTTTGTTTCAAGACGGCGGAGCCGGTTCAGGAGGTTTGTTCACAGCCTGTAAGGTCCAGACAGGTTCAGCCCGTCAAAAGGGTAGCAGGAAAAATTGTTGGTATATTTGTTGGTATTTTTTCAAAAACTATTTTTTAATCCCAATTAATTCAATATGTTAAAGTGCAAATTCGATTCCGGCCAGGGCACCAAGACACCTGAACAGAACTGCGAACCGGGGTTTGCCCGCTTCCTGTGTTTTTCACCGCTTTTTCAAAATTGTCATTGCGTCCAATGACGCGGATTTTGTCTTTCGTGACAACGATCTCGTCGACGATGGAGGTGAGCCACTTTTTCCGTGCGGCCGTGTCACCAGTTTTGAGTCGCGCTTGCAGGGCAGCGGCGAAGGTTTCCACAGCTGCGGTATCTATGTCGACGTGATCAGTGGCGGATGATGCAGCTCGTTCCAATGTGGCCTTGATCAAATCGCGTTTGGCGACCGCCTCTTTTATGACAGCCGCAAATGTTGGCTCGCTCGCATCGATGGCTCCGGCAAGCACGCCAGTATACAAGTTCTTGACTGCCCGTTCGGCGTTGGCTGCCTCGATCTGCAGGCCGGCAATCCGGCGATCAACAGAAAGGCGGCGGGATGCGCGTCGGGACTGGATAGCTTCGAGAATGCCGAGGATCCGGGCCGGCGTGACCAGTTGGTCACATAGCGCATCCATCACCATGTTTTCAGCCTTAGGACGTGATATGGAAATGCCCTCGCATCCGGCGGTTCCCTTTTTCACCACAGCGCTGCACTTGTAGTAGGTATAAATCGTGCCGGTTCTTGATGTCCCTGTAACGGGCGACATGGCACCTTGGCATAGCCCGCAGCGGATCATTCCACCGAATAGGCTTGGTGCAGCCTCCAAGCGTGGCCCTTTTGCGATTGGTTCACGCGACTGCAGCAGTGCCTGAACGTGATCGTAGGTTTCTGGATCAATGATTGCGGGAATAGCGATGTCGACGATTTCCCGGTCAGGCTTCTGCTGGCCATTCGGGCCAAACACGTTCCAGCTCTTTGTGCCCGTATAGGCCTCACGGACCAGTATTTCATGGACTGTGCCGGTGCCGAAAGGGTTGCCTTTGCGAGATCGAAGGCCTTTGTCATTGAGGTAGGTGGCGATTTTTTTGACGCCAATGGGACCACTGGTGCCGTCACCTTCATTCGCCAGTTTGAATATCAGCCGAACTGTTTCCGCTTCTACAGGATCAATCTCCAGACGTTTCTTCTGTTTCGCGCCGATTATGATGTCATCGACTGAGCGATACCCAAAAGGGATATTTCCGCCATTTGAGAAGCCAGCGGCGGCATTGGCAGTCATGCCGCGCATGGTTCCGATGCGGCTGTCATGCACTTTCATTTCGTTCTGCAATCCGAGCAGGGTGCGCAGAAATACACCAGTGGGATCGTCGGAGATATTTTCCTTGACCGAAACAAACTTGATCCCGCGGCCTGACAGCTCCCGGACGATTGTTTCCTGCCCCAACAGGTCCCGGAAGCCGCGCGACAGGCTGTGGACCACGATGGCGTATACGTTCTCGGCCAGCGTGCGGGCACGTTCCATCATTCCCTCGAACGCTTGTCGCTGGAGCGAGCTGCCGCTCACTCCCTCTTCGCGGTATATTCCAGCGATTTCCCATCCCTCGCGCTCGCAGTGCTGGCGAATTTCCAGTTCCTGCTGATCTAAGGACATGCGGTTAGCCCGCATTATTCAGCGGAGGGTGGCGGATGTGGTTTAAGCGGCTGATTTAGCGTATGGTTTGGGCATCGAATCCAACCAGCACCATTCAGGGGCA
>JAYVYA010000371.1:0-2047 GCA_043784745.1 Hyphomicrobiales bacterium | reverse complement strand
GCTGCAAATCAGTCCGATCCATGCCCCCATGGATTCAGAGTTTCGCGGGATTGGCAAGGGGCGGAAAAATCAGCGGAAATAAGGGTGGGTAATTACGGTTTTTTTTAGCTAAAACAAAAAATAAAGATATAGTAAAATTAATATACAAAAATATAGTTAGAACTACTGAATTGAACAATAGAATTTATATTTCTTTCCTTTCCAATTCGAAACGTGAGGTCGGAAATATTGACAGCGTATTAACTCGTTCTGTTGCAATTTTCTTTGAAAATTCGATTTATTCGATAGATTTTCTGCAAAAATTAGATCTGGTATTATCTAGATGTAAGAATTAATCATAAATTACCACTCCTCTCCTTTGCCCAGCGCCAGCCCGATATGCCGGGCCACCCCCGCCCCGATATCGGCAAAACTCTCGCGCTGCCCCATCGCCCCGCCTGCCTGCCCGTGGCGCACCGCCAGCACGGGCACCTGCTCGCGGGTATGGTCAGTGCCGGGCCATGTCGGGTCATTGCCATGGTCGGCGGTCAGCACCATCAAATCGCCGGGTTGCAGCGCCGCCATCAGTTCCGGCAGGCGCGCATCAAACTGCTCCAGCGCGGCGGCATAGCCTGCCACATCGCGCCGGTGGCCGTATTCGCTGTCAAAATCAACGTAATTGGCAAAAATCAGCCCGCCATCCGGCAGTTCGCGCAGGGCTTTCAGCGTCAGGGTGATATGCGCATCATTGCCTGCACCCTTCCATTCCTGCCCGGTCGAGCGGTGGGCAAAGATATCGCCAATCTTGCCGATGCTGATGACAGGCCGCCCCGCCGCACCCGCCACATCCAGCAATCCGCCGGGCGGCGGGGGAATCGCAAAATCCTTGCGGTTGGCGGTGCGGTGAAAGGTTTTGGCGCTGTCACCCGCAAACGGGCGGGCAATGATCCGCCCGATCCGCCCCGCGTCGCACAGGCGGCGGGCGATAAGGCAGAGGTCATGGAGACGCTGCAACCCGAATGCGGTTTCATGGGCCGCAATTTGCAGCACGCTGTCGGCGGAGGAGTAGCAGATGGGCTTGCCGGTGCGGACATGCTCCTCTCCCAGCTCTTCGATGATCTGCGTGCCCGAAGCGTGGCGATTGCCCAGAATGCCCGGCAAGCCGCCCTCCGCCACCAGCGCATCGGTGAGAGCGGCGGGAAAACAGGGTTTGGCATCCGGGAAATAGCCCCAGCTGAAATCCACCGGGCAACCCGTCATTTCCCAATGGCCGGAGGGCGTGTCCTTGCCCGGCGAAGTCTCCACCGCATGGCCCCACAGCGCGCCAGGATTGTGCGGGCGGGAAAAACCCGGTGGCAGCAAGCCGCTCGCCGCATGGACCGCCAGCCCCAACCCCAGCGCATCCAGATGCGGGAGTTGCAGTAGCCCTGTCCGCATCCCGGCCCTGTCGCCCCGCCCTTGGGCACAGGCCACTGCAATATGCCCCAGCGTATTGGCCCCGGCATCGCCATAGGCCTGCGCATCCGGCGCGCCGCCAATGCCAACCGAGTCAAGCACGATGATCAGCGCCCGCGCCATATCAGCCATTCACCACATGCAGTGGCGCGGCCTCGATGTTGAAGGCGGCGGCAAACAGCGCCCGGGTATATTCCGATTGCGGGGCGCGGAACACATCCACCGCAGGTCCCGCCTCCACCACCTTGCCGTTGCGCATCACGATCAGGTCCGAGGCCAGTGCCCGCACCACTTTCAGGTCATGGCTGATGAAAAGATAGGCGAGGCTGCGGCGCTTCTGCAAATCGCGCAACAGGTCGACAATCTGCACCTGCACCGTCATGTCGAGCGCCGAGGTCGGCTCGTCCAGCACCACGAATTTTGGCTCCAGCGCCATGGCGCGGGCAATGGCGATGCGCTGGCGCTGGCCGCCGGAAAACTCGTGCGGGTAGCGGTCCATGCTGGCAGGGTCGAGGCCGGTTTCGGCCAAGGCTTTCGCCACCCTTGTGCGCCGCTCGCCATAGGTGAGCGCCGGGTTCTGGACGATCAGTCCCTCCTCGACAATCTGCGCGAC
>JAYVYA010000370.1:0-3536 GCA_043784745.1 Hyphomicrobiales bacterium | reverse complement strand
CCCCGAGGGAGGCAAACGGCATGGTGCCCAGCAACACCCGGCCCCAGTTGAAGCCGGTGGCCAGCAGCGGGAAACCGAGATTGTTGAATGAGGCATTGGCGACAAACAATGCGCCGATACAGACCCAGGCTGGTCCCGCAATCCAGCAATACAGCCGCACCAGTTCCGCCGCCTGCCCGGTGAGGTTGAAAACCGCGACGATCTGGTTGCGGGACAGCACCAGAATGAGCCACATCACCAGCACATAGCCCGTGGACAGCTGGAAGGATTTGGCCAGGCCGTCTTTCATGCGCGGATACAGCCCCGCGCCCCAGTTCTGCCCCAGCACCGGCCCGACGGCACCCGACAGCGCAAACAGGCCACCAAAGGCCAGCGGTGTCAGCCGGTCAATTACCGCCGCAGCCGCCACCGCCGTATCGCCAAACTGCGCAACGACAGAGGCCAGCCAGGCATTGCCCACAGGCGTTGCCAGATTGGTCAGGATAGCGGGCGCGGCAATGACAGCCAGCGGCCCCACTTGCCGCGACATGTCCTTCAGGCTGGGGCGGGCGACCAGGTCATGCACCATGACCGCGCCGTGATAGCCGATGGCGGAAAAAATCAACCGCGTCAGCACGGTGGCATAGGCCGCGCCCATCACGTCCAGCCTGAAGCCGAAAATCAGCAACGGATCGAGAAACGCTGTGGCAATGCCACCGCCGAGCGTGACATACATGGCGCGGCGCGCATCGCCCTCCGCCCGCAGCACGGCGGAATAGCCAATGCCAAGGCCCATGAAGATATTGGCCGGCAAGGTGACAGCCAGGAATTGCGAGGCAATGGCCGCCGCCTCCGCTTTGGCGTGCAGCAGGCCGAGCAAATCATTGCGGAAAACCAGCAGGACAATGCCCACCAGCGCGGCCGCCAGCGTCATGAAGCTGACACCGGAGGCGGCAATGCGCCGTGCCTCCGCCCTGTCGCGCGCGCCGAGGGCCTTGGAAACGAGGGCGGAGACGGCAATCATCAGGCCAATGTTGAACGACATGGCAAAAAACAGGATCATCGAGGCAAAGCCGACGGCGGCCAACTTGGTCTCGCTGCCCAGCCACGAGACATAAAGCAGCGAAAGGGTATCAACGAGGAAAATCGCCATCAGCCCGACGCCGCCAGTGGCGCCCATCACCGCAACATGACGCAGAATATTGCCCTGCGTGAAGCGCGGGGCCCTGTGGACCGGCGCGGCGGGCGGCACCATCTCGTCCGGGGCGGCAATCTCGCTCATGGGGTCTCGCTATGCTGGCCGTGCTGGCGTGGCGATGGATTACACGCGAACTGTTGGCTTGCGCAATGGTGATGCGGGGCCATTATGCGGTTTGACGGCGAATCAGGATGGCAGATTTTGGCGAACACTCCCCATTTTATCGGCATCATGTCCGGCACCAGCATGGACGGGGTGGATGCCGTGCTGGCGAAAATGGTGCAGGGGCGGCCCGAGCAGGTCGCGGCCAGTTTTATCGGCTTTGATGATGCCTCGCGCCACGAGCTGATCGCCCTCAACACCCCCGGCCCGGACGAAATCCACCGCGCCGCGCTGGCCGCCAACCATGTGGCCGATCTCTATGCTGAGGCGGCGAAGCTGGTGCTGGACAAGGCGGGAATGACGCACGCCAATATCACCGCCATTGGCGCACACGGGCAAACGGTGCGCCACCGCCCGCAGCTTGGCTATAGCGTGCAATTGCTCAACGGTGCGCGCCTGACCGAGAAGACCGGCATCCGCGTCGTCTGCGATTTCCGCAGCCGCGACATTGCGGCGGGCGGCGAGGGCGCGCCGCTGGTGCCGGCCTTCCATGGCGCGATGTTTGGCGAGCCGCGCCGCAACCGGGTGATGCTCAACCTCGGCGGTATTGCCAATGTCACCGCGCTCAAGGCAGGCGGCAATGATGTCAGCGGCTTTGATTGCGGCCCGGCCAATGTGTTTCTGGATTATTGGTGCGAGAAGCATACCGGCAAGCGCTATGATGAAAACGGGGCATGGGCAGCGGGCGGCGTGGTGGTGCCGGACCTGCTGGCGGCCATGCTGGCGGAACCGTTTTTTTCCGCCGCCCCGCCCAAAAGCACCGGGCGCGACCTGCTCTCGCCCGAATGGCTGGCGCGGTTTGGCGTCGAGCGCTTTGCCGCGCAAGATGTGCAGGCGACGCTGCTGGCGCTGACCGTCCGCACGGTGGCTGACAGCATCCTGACCCATACCGGCCCGCCTGATGATGTGCTGGCCTGCGGCGGCGGGGCGCTGAATGGCGAGCTGATGGGTGAGTTGTCCCACGCGCTGGCCCCGGCGCGGGTGACGACGACAGCGGATTTTGGCATCGACCCGATGAGCGTGGAGGCGCTGGCCTTTGCCTGGCTGGCGTGGCGGACGCTGGAGGGATTGCCGGGGAATCTGCCGTCAGCAACGGGGGCACGGGGATTGCGGGTTTTGGGGGCGATTTACGGGTGAGGGGGAAGCTTAGAAGCGTGTGGAAACAATCGCTTTAAATTTGAGACCACCAATACCATTGTTCGCTGTAACCTTAATCAGTAACGCCACTTAAGTAACCTAATGTCCGAGGCAAAAGGGAACCCCAATGCTCCAATGGCTCGATTTCGGCGCTGCTCTATCTGCATTTATCGCTGCAATTTTCTGGTTCGCTTCAGCATATGGAAATATCCCAGCAATGGTGTCGTATTGGGACCACACTCCAGAAAGTGATCCATTCTACCGGGCCATTAAATTCTCGGCACAAATGAACCGCTGGGCCGCAGCTTGCAGTGGATTGTCAGCCCTTTTTATGAGCGTCGGGTTGCTCCTAAAATAGAAACCTCATCCATTTCCAATTATAAAAATATCTGTCACCTGTCTTCGCGGCAGTGCCAAAGCCGCAACACAAATATTTTTGCGCCCTGAATCTCATACCTGATCTCATAAGCCCCGACGATAATCCGGCGAACCTCGCGCGGGCTGAACTTTTCAAGCTGCCGATCAAGGCGCGGGTTTGACACCAACTTTTTGGTGGCCAAGCCAGGCATTGCGACGGCGCGCCCGGCGGCAGGCTCGTTGACCGCAGCCAGAAATGAATGAAGCCGTTTCAGATCATCCAGCGCGGTAGTTGTCCATTCCAATTCGATCCGCGCTATGATCCGGATTTAATGCTGGCTATCCAACTTTCAACTGACTCGTGGCTAACCGTTCGCCCCGCATCCACGTCAGCCAGACCTTCACGGGTCAGGCGGTCGTACTCGTCTTCCTGCTCAACCCAGGCCGTCAAAGCCAGTTTGATGATCCAGCCGCGCGAGCGCTCCTGCTGCTTGGCGAGTTGATCTACTTTGTCAGCCAATGCTTGCGGCACGTTTGCAGTGAGCACTGTGGATTCGGATCGCCGGGACATTGGCGCTGCTCCTGTAATCGCTTTCAATCATACCGGATCAATCTGATTTGTCGAACACCTTCCGCAACCCCCTCTGTGCCAACGACAATGAGACAAACACCCGCCGGGAGTTTAGCCTTGAGGGCTAAGGTT
>JAYVYA010000369.1:0-4467 GCA_043784745.1 Hyphomicrobiales bacterium | reverse complement strand
GCCCCGCGCAACCACAAACGGCTCAAGGCAGCACCATTCCGCCTCGCTCATCAATCCCCGGATCATGGTAGCCTCCGCCAAAGCTACCTTGAATCAGTTTCCAGATGATTTGGGAATCCCGGTTGTCCAACACGGCTTAGGCTTTTCATCCGTAAGTCTGAATGATCTCAGTATTTGGCGACAATAGCAGGAGCCGGTGTGCCGAACTTGTAGGTGATGCCAAAACGCACGGAATTCTCATCTACATTATGTTGCACACGAACCAGGCCGGGAATGGTTACCGCTCGGTTGAGGACATCCGTGAAACTGCCAAAACGGGCAAAGCGGTATTCAGCACGCGCGGTCCAATTCGAACTGATCGCATATTCAAAGCCCGCTCCAGCAGTCCAGCCCGTCTTGGTTCGCGAAAACCGATCAAACCCAGGAGTAAAAGCGACCGGCGGAGTCGAATAGGATGTTTTGATTTTTGCAATTGCCAAACCGCCAATGCCATAGAAGAGGGCATTCCCAACTGCATAGCCGAGGCGAGCACGCAACGACCCTTCCCACGGTAGCGATTCTTTGTTTGGGATATTGACCTGAAACCCGGTTCCAGTGTCTTGTGCGGTCGGATTTTTCCGCGAAATCGACGTAGCCTGTATGTCAGACTCGACGCCGAGAACAATCGACTGACTCAATTGAAAATTATAGCCCACGAAAAGTCCGCCAAGCACGCCGGAGGCGTTCATGTTTGATGTCCCGACCAACGCGTTGGGCGGAAGGCCGGTTGGTCCGGAGAAGTACTTTGAACCGTCGTTTGTCCATCCACCGCCAATGTCTGCGCCGACATAAGGTCCCGCCCAATTGAAAACGGGCAACGCGACTTCGGACGCGACCACCGGCGCTTTCTGACCGGGCAGATCGGCGGCCAGCGAAGCACTGGCAAAAGCAACGAGCGCAGTCGATGCAATAATCAATTTGCGAAACATTAGGCGGCTCCAGTGCACTGATGGCTCAGATCGAAACGTGGTTGCCTTATCCACTCACCCGCCGGCTTATAGCTGCGAAAGAAAGGTGCGAGAAGTCTCGAAACGCAGCAGATATTGAGTCACCTGAAATTGTCTGGCACCGTGATAATCTAGCAACACTCAAGAGCCCATTGGCAGAACGTTTTGGCACGAGGTCGGACAAACACTCCCTGCCATGAAATACGAGCGACGAGCAGAGCGCACATCCCGGCACTGTCCGAGGAAAAATGGCCTTGCCGCCTGCCCCGCTGTGGATACCATCCGGACTATGACCGATCTAACCCCGTTTGTTCCAAAAATTGCACAAAAGTCAGGAAATCTTGAAACCGTCCTCACCCCATTGCGTCCGCCCGCGCACCAGCCCCGCCCCTGCCCGTCGCATCACCTCGCCAAACCGGTCCGACATCAAGAACGCAAGCTCCTGCTCCCGCGTTTGCGTCACCGGATCCAGCGCCCTGAGTTCATTGTCTACATGGCCGGGGTGGCACATGATGAGGTGGTGCGCGCCGGGGGCAACCAAATAACGCGCGAAATCCGCCGCATAATCGGCACCGGGGTCAAAAGCCGAAAACCCGGCAAACGAATCATTGGTGGCAAAGCCTGCCGCCGCAGCCTGTGCGGCAAACCCGCGCGCCAGCCATGCCAGCCCCAGCGCCTTGGGCAAAGCCGAGCGTCGCGCCAGAATGCGGCCTGCCCGGTCACCGCTGTTGCGCAGCCACAGCTTGCCCGCCAGACCGCGCCGCCCAAGCTCGGCCAGCAACAGCCGGTCAATCCCGGCGAGCACCTGCACATGCTGGTGGCCATCGACAAAGTCTGGTGCCCTGCCAAAATGATTGATGAAAGCGTCCAGCTGTGCCGCAATCTCCGCCGCAATTTCCGGTTCCGGCAATTGTTTGCAGCGCGCGGAAGACATGAGCGTGCCGATGGATGGCAGCGCCCCGGCTGGTGCCAGCAAAGGCATGGCCGTCAGCGGTTTTCCGGCAGTGAGGTTGAGGTGCAGGCCGATATCCGCCCTCCCGGCCAGCGGCTTCAGCGCCCCGGCCTCGCGCGGCCAGTACGGCATGTTGGTCATGCACCCCGTTGCGCTCAGCCGCCCCGCCGCCAGCGCCTCGCGAATGCCAAGGCTGACGCCGGGCGAGAGGGCAAAATCATCGGCGCAGAGGGTGAGGGTGAACGGTTTGGGCAAGGTCGGACCTCTGGCGGGGAATGCGGGGACAAGCCAAGCCATGGCGCTGCCCAAACGGGAATGCAATATGTAAGCTGAACATCAGCGCCGAATCATCCAGGCCGGCAACCAGAGCGCGAACCTTGGGGTACGCCAACGAAAGTCACCATGCCCGCCCCCGTCCGCCGCCTCGACCCTATCCTGATCGACCGTATCGCTGCGGGCGAGGTGGTGGAGCGCCCGGCATCCGCCGTGAAGGAGCTGGTGGAAAATGCGCTGGATGCCGGGGCAACCCGCGTTGACATCACCATTGAGCAGGGTGGCCGCAGCCTGATCCGGGTGATTGACAATGGCCATGGTATGGGCGCGGCAGATCTGGCGCTGGCGGTGGAGCGCCATGCCACCTCAAAGCTGCCCGATGGAGACCTCGGCAATATCGCTACGCTTGGCTTTCGCGGCGAGGCTCTGCCGTCGATTGGCTCGGTGGCGGTGCTGGAACTGCAATCGCGGGCGCGCGGCGCGGCGCAGGGCCATGCGATAAGAGTGGACTGCGGCATCAAACGCGCGCTGACGCCCGCCGCGCTCAACGAGGGCACACGGATTGAGGTGCGTGACCTCTTTGCCGCCACTCCGGCCCGGCTGAAATTCCTCAAGTCCGACCGGGCAGAAGCTTTGGCCGTGGCCGAGATCGTCAAGCGGCTGGCAATGGCGCACCAAAATGTGCGCTTTGGCCTCGGCGGCGACGGCATCACCGGATTTGACTGGCCCGCTTGCGGCGAGGGTAAGGCGGGGCTGCTGGCGCGGCTGCGACAAATTCTGGGTGACGAATTTGCCGAAAACGCTTTGCCGGTTCTGGCGCAGCGCGAGGGCTTCACCCTCAGCGGTTTTGCCGGGCTGCCAACTTTCCACCGGGCCAATGCACAGGCGCAATTCCTGTTCGTCAATGTCCGCCCGGTGCGCGACAAGCTGCTGCATGGCGCAGTGCGCGGGGCCTATATGGATTTTCTGCCCGCCGACCGGCACCCCAGCCTCGTGCTGTTTCTGGCCTGTGACCCGCGTGCTGTCGATGTCAACGTGCATCCAGCCAAGTCCGAAGTGCGGTTTCGCGACCCCGGCCTGGTGCGCGGGCTGATTGTGGGGGCGCTGAAGGCGACCTTGGCGGGGGCGCTGCACCGTTCCACCTCGACCGGCGCGGCGGATGTGGCCGGGCTGGTCGCGCAGCGCAATTTTGCACAACCATACCGCAGCCCGCCGCCGGGCAATTGGGACTGGCGGCAATCGCCCTTTGCCCCTTCCGCCCCCGCTGGTTTTGCCGAGCCGCCCGCCACAGGGTTCAGCGGCTTTGGCGAACCAGCGGCGCGGACATTTGTTGCCGCTGACGATGCCATGAACAATCCCCTGGGTGCGGCACGGGCACAGATGCATGAGACCTACATTCTCGCCCAGACCCGTGATGGAATGGTGCTGGTGGACCAGCACGCCGCTCACGAGCGGCTGGTGTATGAGAAACTGAAAAAGCAGCGGGAGGCCTCAGGCATTGACCGGCAAGGCCTTCTCATCCCCGCAATTATTGACATGGACCAGAGCGAGGTGGCGCGCCTCACCGAGGCCGCCACTCTGCTGGAAAGTCTCGGTCTTGTGCTGGAGCCTTTCGGCCCCGGCGCAATCTGCGTGCGCGAAGTGCCGGCGCTTTTGAAAAACGGCGATGTGACGCGGCTGGTGCGCGATATCGCCGACACCCTGGACGAGCATGGCGCGGCCTTGTCGCTGGAGAAAAGCCTCGACCATGTGCTCGCCACCTTCGCCTGTCACCATTCCATCCGTGCCGGGCGGCGGATGCTGGTGGAGGAGATGAACGCCCTGCTGCGCGAGATGGAGGCAACGCCGGGATCGGGCCAGTGCAACCATGGCCGACCGACCTATGTGGAGCTGAAGCTGGGGGATCTGGAGCGGCTGTTCGGGCGGCGGTGAAACGCTGCGCCTACTTCCCCAGCCTGCAATCCACCAACAGCAAGGGGTCAGCAGATGTCGCTGAGGACCATGTGCTTGGTTTGGCCTGCACGACAATTGCATCGCCGGGATTGAGCGCGGCAATCTGGTCCAGCGCCGGGCCGGAATCGGTGCCAACAAGGCATATTGCTTCGTTCGCCGCACCGCTGGTGTCGAGCGGCACGCCGCGCGTGCCAAGGCTCAAAATGGCAGCGTGCTGGGCTACGACGCCGACGGGTAAGCCGTTGACCCAGTTGATGTTCCAGTCTGTTTGTGGCCGGACGCGCAGGAATTGCGCCTGAATCA
>JAYVYA010000368.1:0-10279 GCA_043784745.1 Hyphomicrobiales bacterium | reverse complement strand
CATGTTCCGACGTGAAAAATCCATTTGCGTTCTCCCTTTTTGGATGTTCCGGCGCATGGATTGCCCCGGTTTGTCAGGCTCTTGCCTAATTGTCGATCCGGATGCCGCTGGCCCCGTCAAACAGGTGCACCAGCGCCGGATTGGGCAAGACGTGAATGGTGTCGCCCGGTTTGCAGGTGACGCGATCGCGGAACAGGCAGACGATTTCCTGCCCGCCGCCTTTCACCACCACCTGCGTTTCCGAACCCGTCGGCTCGATCACCACCACCTCGACCGGAACGCCTTGCGGGGCGAGGGACAGATGCTCGGGCCGCATGCCATAGGTAACCTTGGTGCCGATGGCCCCCTGCGGCGGATGGCCGGCGGGCAGCGTCAGCCCGCCACCGGACTTGAACACGGCCTTCCCGCCCTCGCTGGCCAGCGATCCCTGGAGAAAGTTCATCGACGGCGAGCCGATGAAGCCCGCCACAAACAGATTGCCCGGCCGGTCATACAGGTCCAGCGGCGCGCCGATCTGTTCGACAATGCCATCATGCATCACCACAATCTTGTCGGCCATGGTCATGGCCTCGATCTGGTCATGCGTCACATAGACTGTTGTGGTCTTCAGGCGCTGGTGCAATTCCTTGATTTCGGCCCGCATGGCAACCCGCAGCTTGGCGTCGAGGTTCGACAGGGGTTCGTCAAACAGGAACACCTGCGGGTCGCGCACAATGGCGCGGCCCATGGCAACGCGCTGGCGCTGGCCGCCCGAGAGCTGGCGCGGATAACGGTCCAGCAAGGGCATCAGGTTGAGGATGCCCGCCGCCTTTTCAACACGCTGCTTGATTTCGCCTTTGGGAGCCGAGCGCAGCTTCAGCGAAAATCCCATATTGTCGTACACCGTCATATGCGGGTAGAGCGCATAATTCTGGAACACCATGGCAATGTCGCGTTCCTTGGGCGGCACATCATTGACCACCCTGTCGCCAATGCGGATTTCACCGCCCGAAATATTTTCCAGCCCGGCAATCATGCGCAGCAGGGTGGATTTGCCGCAACCCGAAGGCCCCACCAAAATGACAAACTCGCCGTCCTTGATGTCCACGTTCACGCCATGGATCACGGCGGTCGCGCCATAGGCTTTCTTCACGTCACGTATTGCTACGGATGCCATACACTCCTCCCATAAAGCCCACGGCCTGAAATCCGTGTCGGGCTTTTCCCGCTTTGCGGATTATTCCGCTGCGAGGCTTGCCGCAAAACGCAAGCACGTCCATGATGACGTTGAATGGCGCAGCAAGGCAAGGGTGCCCCAGAGCTTTTGCCCATAAATCCGTCCCGCCAGCCTGCATCTTTCGCAAGGGGAACCAATGTGTCCGATTTTCATGTGCTGATGCCCAACCCGATGTTGCCCGTCATTGCCGAGGGGCTGGCCCGGCGTTGCACCCTGCATAAATTATGGGAGGCTGCAGACCCCAGGGCCGAGCTGGCGCGCCTCGCCCCGCACATTCGCGGTCTTGCGGTCGGCAGCGGGCACCAGCCCATTGACGGCGGCTTCATGGGGCAATTCCCGCATCTCCAGATTGTCTCGTCCTTTGGCGTCGGCTACGACCATATTGACGCGCACTGGGCGGGCCAGCACGGCATCACCGTTACCAACACACCCGATGTGCTGAATGAGGAAGTGGCTGATACGGCGCTGGGCCTGCTGCTCGCCACGGTGCGCCAACTTCCGCAGGCCGACCGGCATGTGCGCAGCGGCCAATGGCTCAAGGGAGCCTACCCGCTTACCGACACCCTGCGCGGGCGCACGCTCGGCATTCTCGGCCTTGGCCGCATCGGCAAGGCCATTGCTATCCGCGCCGAAGCCTTTGGCCTCAGGGTGGTCTACCATGGCCGCAGCGCCCAGCCGGGCGTGGCTTACCTGTATTACCCGACGCTGGCGGGCATGGCCAAAGCCTGTGATATCCTTCTGGTCATCACGCCCGGTGGCTCCGGCACCAAAAATATCGTCAATGCCGAAATTCTGGCCGCGCTGGGTGCCGATGGCATTCTCATCAATGTGGCGCGTGGCAGCGTGGTGGATGAGGCGGCGCTGATTGACGCCTTGCAGCGCAAGGTGATCCGGAGCGCTGGCCTTGACGTGTTTGCCAATGAGCCGCAGGTGCCGCAGGCCCTGATTGATATGGACCATATCGTGCTTTTGCCCCATGTCGGCTCGGCATCGCATGATGCGCGCAATGCCATGGGCCAGTTGGTGGTGGACAATCTGCTGCATTTTGCCAATGGTCGCGCGCCGCTGACGCCGGTTGCCGAAACCCCTTGGCCTGCACCGGCAAAACGGGCCAAATAATATTGTTTATTTTTTGATTCCCGGAGAGACCCCCATGATGAGCCACAAGCTGCGCAAGTTCCTGTTGCGCGCACGCCATTTCGCATGTGCTGCGGCGGCGCTGACTGTGATCCTTTCGGCGGAAGCCTGCGCCGCGATTGACCTTGCCAGTCCGCAGGCCGCCGCCGGGCAATGGGACATATCGCTCAATGATACCAACCGCAAATGCCGGATTACCCTGCGCCCGGATGCGCTGGCTGCTGGTTTTGCCATTGCTATGCCGGCCGGCTGCAAGCGCGCCATGCCGATCCTGATGGACGTCGGCTCGTGGAACCTGCTCGACCCGCAGCGGATTGATCTGGCCGATGCCAGCGGCAAGATGGTGCTGGCCTTCAACCCCGCCACGCCAGAGAAGCTGAGCGCCACCGGTCCGGAAGGCGAAGTTTATGAGCTGGTCTCTGCCAGCAATCTGCAACTGGCCCAGGCTGCCAAGCCCGCCCCCGTGCCCGGCTTCCAGCCGGTGCAGCCCGCCGCAGCGCCAGCGCCCGCGCCGCCGCCCGCTGTTCCCGCCGCTGCCAAACCGCCGTCCCCCGCCGCCCTGGCTGTCACCGCAGCCACAATGGCTGGCCGCTATTCCCTGTTGCGCGAAGGCAGCAAGGATACCGGCTGCATGCTGACGCTGGACGACAAGGTGCGCGGCCTCAAGGGCAACAAGGCCCAGCTTGCCCCCGCCTGCCGCGACCAGGGCATGGTGATTTTTGATCCCGCCGGCTGGAGCCTCGAAAAAGGCCGCCTCGTCCTCACCGCCCGCAAGGGCCACCAGACCCATCTGGACCTTCAGCCCGACGGCATGTGGATGAAAGACCCGAAAGAGGGGAAAACGCTGTCGCTGAAGAAGTTTTGAGGGACGGGTCAAGATGAAACCGGCGGCGGGAGTGGATAGCTGGGGGATGCGGCGGGGGCGGTGAAGAGATGGGTGTTTATGGGTCTGGATTTGGGTTATGGGTGTATATGGGTGTATATATGGGTGAGGAACCCCTATGTTGAACATCGATACGATAGAGATCACCCCGGAATTCCTGGCGCTCATCACGGAAATTGACGAGTTCAAGGGTGCATGGCGTGCGCTTGGCCCCTGGCTCCCGAGCGTCTGGTCGCATTGCGACGGGTCGCAACTATTGAAAGCATCGGCTCCTCCACCCGGATAGAAGGCAGCAAGCTGTCAGACCGGCAAGTGGAGCTTTTGCTGGCAAGGCTGGACATCAGATCCTTCAGCTCGCGGGATGAGCAGGAGGTAGCTGGCTATGCGGATGTAATGGACACTATTTTTCAGGCGTCACCGGATATTCCCGTCACCGAAAACAACCTCAAACAGTTGCACCGCGACCTGCTGCGCTACAGCCAAAAAGACGAACGGCATCGCGGCGAATATAAAAAGCTCTCCAACAATGTTGTCGCGCTGGATGGGCAGGGCCAGCAGATCGGTATTGTTTTCGCCACCGCTTCGCCCTTCGATACTCCACGCCTGATGAGCGACCTGTTTGGCTGGCTGCACGATGTACGTGAAACCCGGCGTATCCACGCCTTGCTGGTTGTCGCCATTTTTATCGTCGTGGTTCTGGAAATCCACCCGTTTCAGGATGGCAATGGCCGCCTCAGCCGCATACTGACAAGTCTGCTGCTGTTGCAGGCTGGCTATGCCTATGTGCCCTACGCATCGCTTGAAAGCGTGATCGAGCACAGCAAGGAGGCCTATTATCTCTCGCTGCGCCAGACACAGGGCACCATCCGCACGGCCTCGCCCGACTGGCAGCCGTGGCTCGGCTTTTTTCTGCGTTCGCTGCAACAACAAAAACGTCGTCTGGCGACCAAGGTGGAGCGGGAGAGCCTCGCCATGCCACTATTGCCGGAATTGTCAGCAGCCATCATCGACCATGCCCGCCAGCACGGTCGCGTCACCATGGGCGACATGCTGCGCCTGACAGGCACCAGCCGCAACACGCTGAAAGAACATTTCCGGCGCGTGGTGAAAATGGGCTATGTGCGTCAGCACGGTAGCGGCAAGGGAGCGTGGTATGGGCTGCTGTGACAGGTCAGCGCGACTGCGCGCCCACCCCCTCATCCTCCATATGCACCCGGATAATCTCGTCAAACGTCGTCTCCGCCACAAAACCCAGCGCCCGCGCCCGTGCCGGATCAAAATTGCGCGGCCAGCCGGCGACAATCTTGATGATGGCGGCATCCGGCTCGTGCTTGATCCGCGCCACCACTTTGTCTCCCGCTACCCGGCGCAGGGCTTCAATCTGTTCGGCCACGGTGCAGGACAGGCCCGGCAAGCTCAGGCAGCGGCGGGCACCGAGCTTTTCGAGGTCCATCGTCCCGGCATGCAGCAAAAAGCCGACGCCCGCGCGCGGCGAGGCGTGCCAGTGGCGCACATCATCGCCCACCGGCAGCACCGCTTCATGCCCGGCCAAAGGCTCGCGGATGATGTTGGAGAAAAATCCGGAAGCGGCGAGGTTGGGTTTGCCGGGCCGCACGCAAATCGTCGGCAGGCGGATGCCGATGCCATCGACAAAGCCCTTGCGGGTGTAATCGCTCAGCAACAGCTCGCCAATCGCCTTTTGCGTGCCATAGCTGGTCAACGGGGCGCACAAAAACTCATCGCCAATCGCGTCAGGGAAGGGCGAGCCGAACACGGCGATGGAGGAGGTGAACACAAGGCGGGGCTTGTAGCCACCGCCCGCCAGCCGGATGGCTTCCAGCAAAAACCGTATGCCATCAAGGTTGATGGCATAACCCTTCGCGAACTTCAGCTCCGCCTCGCCCGAGACAATCGCTGCCAGATGGAAAATCACATCCGGGCGGGAGGCGACCATGGCCGGGGCGCTCAAAGGGTCCGAAATATCGGCGGATTTGGTGGCAACCGGGAAGCCTGCACCCGCAGGTGCGACCGGCTCGATCACATCCACCAGGTCCAGCTGGCTGATTTCGCGGGAACCGAGCCGCCCGTCGCGCGCCAGCCGCTCGCCGAGCTTGCGCCCTACCATGCCCGCCGCACCGATGATCAGAATATGCATGTGTTATACCTCCGCTGGAAGGCTGGTTAGCCGAGGCGGAGGGAAGTGGCAAGCGCCCCGGGACCGCGATCGTCCCGGTCGCCGGCGGAGAGCGTATCGCCTGAATGATTGAACTCTGTTGCAGCGGCACGAGCGGGCGGGACCCCCGCGATCCGGGAAAGAATTACCGCGCCAGCGCCAGCGGATAATTGGGCACGCCCTTGGGGTTGATCAGCACCGGACTTTGCGCGCCATTGGTCAATTGCTTGACCCGGTCCGCCACAAAGGCTTCAAGTTCGGACAGGGTGATCGCTCCGCCGTTGAGCACATTGGCCCGGCCCTTGACGCCTTGCAGGCCCAGCCCTTCCACCAGTGCCTTGGTGAAGGCCCCATTGCCCCAGGCTACATCCTCCATGCTTACCTGCCGCCCGGTGGAGGCGGCAAACAGCACCAGGCCATTGTCGGCATTGGCAAAATCCTTGACCACATCGTTGAAATTGGTCGTGCCAAGGCCGCGTGTCGCCACGCCGCCACCCAGCGCGCCGGAATGGCAGGCATCGACAAACATGATCACCTTGCCCGGCACCAGTTCGAGCGCAGCATTGACATCCTCGCGCGACAAAGCAGTGGAGAACAGCCGGTTCTTGTCGGCTTCAGAGGGCAGCAGGTAAAACCGGTTGGTGCGCTGGTCGATATCGCCATGGCCGGCAAAATACAGCACGACGAGATCGCGCGAAGTCGCCTGCCGCCCCAGCCAGTCCAGCCCGTCCTTGATCGAGGCCACCGTCGCTTCGCGGTCGAGCAGCATCCGGACGTTGATCTCGCTGTAGAGGCCGCCCTTCTGGTTATCCAGCGCGGCGCGGAAATCCCTGGCATCCTTGGCCGCAAGGCCGAGGCGGTAGTCGGGATTGACATAATCGGCCACACCGACAATCAGCGCGTAAAGCTTGGGCTTCAGCACATCGGCAGAGGGGGGCGGTGCATTGCGCACGATGCGCAGGATGGCCGCCTCGCCAAAGCGGGTGCCGGTGCGAGCGGCGATGGCGACTTCGGCAGAACCTGCGGGCATGTCCAGCGTGATCGAGCCGCGGCACCCCTGCAGCGCCCCGTCGGACTTGCCCTGGCCGCGGGTTTCGTCAAGGCATTTCTTGACGGGATCGCCGGTGTCCAGCGCCCGTGCATTGGGCAGCGGGCGACCATTGACCCGGGGCTCCACCGCATCGACTGCGGTGCCCGAGGGCGAGCGGACGATATAGGTTATAATGAGCTTGGGGCCGTCGGGTATAGCGCCCTCCAAAGGCGAGAGAATCGAAATCACCGGCGGCAAATTGTCGAGCAGCGGTGCCGCATCGACCTTGACCGGGCGCGAGGCATTGCCCTGCTTGATCGCCTCGCCCTCGTCCAGCGTGTCCAGAACCCGGTCAATAATGTCGGGCCGGGCAAACTGGGCGCGAAAGCGGTCGACGGGGAAAAAATCCGCCGGTTGCTCGTAGCTGCGGTTGACCCGCCAGCCAATCATTTCCTCGCCGCCCGGAGAGGCGGAATAATAGCCGCTCGGGGTCCAGGCCACCCAGGCCCGCGTCTTGGTGTTGACAAACAGCGCCAGCAATTCCTGCCCGTCCGACCAGCGGTACCAGCGCATCGTGCCATCGCCAAAGGCCCCCACCACCACCCGCCCGTCGGGCGTCAGGTTGATGCCCCAGGTGACGGAGGGCGCGGGCCTGCGCCAGATTTGCACACCCTTGGAATCACTGGCGCGGAAGCTGAATTCAGCCCCGAGCATAAAGCCATTGCCATCCTTGCGGATAGCGAGCGAACGCGACATCTCGCCATCGGTAAGGGTGACCGGCTTGGTGCCAAACAGCGGCTTTGGTTCATCCTCCCACTTGGTTACCGGCAAGCCGGTAATCAGCGGCAACGACAGGGCCGGATCGGCATTGGGCGAGTCGGTCAGCGACGCGCGCGCCAGATCAAACCGCACCGGCGTGCCAGTGCCATACTCCAGCCCAAAGCGGACACTCTTGGCATCGGCGGAAAGCGTGAAAGCTTCGCCCAGCTTGTCGGTCATTTTTGGTGCCACGGTCTTGCGCAGCACCTTCACGTTGTTCTTGCCATCAAAAAGGCTGAAGGTCGGGTTCTCGTTGGAGAAAAGCAGTCCGGCACCGCAGGGCTGCAGCGATTGAACGTTGGTGTCGGCAAAAGCGATATTGACATCCTGCTTCTTGCCGTCACGGTCAAAAATCGCCAGTCGCCGCGTCACTCCGGGATTGTTACGCTGCACCACCTGCAAGCGGCGGCCATCCTGGGAATAGGCGGCATAGCCGTCATAGGCCCCGCCTGTATCGGCAGAAGCAATCTTGTGAAAATCCTTCGCATCCAGAATGTCCACCGCGCCAGTATCTTCGTAAACCACGGCGAGGCGCTCGCCCTGCGGCTCAATCGCCACCATCGAGGGGCGCTTGCCACCGGTGACCGCCACTTCATTCAGCTTGCGGAAATCGGGCGCGGGGGAATAGACCCGCATTTTCGAATTATGCGCCAGCGTCATCAGCCGCCCGTCCGGCGCGAAGGCCGAAAACAACGTGTCGGCGGCATAGTTCAGATCCCGCGTTACCTCGGTCCAGTCCTTCGGATTGGAGGCGGATGTATTGTAGACCACAATGCCCTGGTCCGAAATATGCACCACCAGCCATTTGCCGTCCGGCGAGAAGGTGAGATTGTAGATCACATCCTTGAACGAGCCGAGCCGGGCTACGATGGTGCCCTTAAAACTGTCCACCACATAGGCCGAATATTCCCCGAACGATTCGCCGCGCGCGTCAAAACCGCCGGTCACGGTGAGCTTTCCGTCCGGGGTCATCGCCACTGCATTGAGCTTGCCGTAAGGCCCGTCTCCCGCTGCCATCCGCACGGTGCGCAGCAATTGACCGTCCGGCAGGGACCAGAACCGCAGCGTCTTGTCTGTCGAGGCGGTGGCCGCCAGCGTGCAGGCCTTGTTGGCCGCCAGCCGCTTGATTGAGGCCACATGCATGCCGGTCTCGATTTCAAGGCGGGGTCTCTGGTCGGGGCAATTGCTGACGGCGGTTTTTGTCGCGGCACTCGCCTTGCCATCGACCGCGCCAGTATAGCAGCCGGCATCGGTCAAGCGGCGCTGGAGCGTCGAAATCTCGGCGGAGGACATGGCGGTCACGTCCTGCCGAGCCGGATCGGCTCCGGCTGGTGCGGTGAGGGCGAGAACAACAGCAGCGGCAATTGCAGCAAGGCGCATGGACATTCCTCCCACTTTCGGACAGACATTCCCATAGATCAGGGCACCGGCGCAAGGGCCTGCCCCGCTGCCCGCCTGCAATCAGATTGGGGCACCGCCCGGACCGCACACTTCCAGTGCGCTTCTTTCCGCTGCTGAAAGGGTGGCAGGTCTGGAAATATTGGCCTACGCGCAGGGCGCACTGGAAGTGCGCGGTCCGGGCGCACTGGAAGTGCGCGGTCCGGGCGGCCGCCTATTCCCTGCGCTGGAAGGGGCGCATGCCTGCGCGGGCCAGTTCGTCGGCCCGCTCGTTCATGTCATGCCCGGCATGGCCTTTGACCCAATGCCAGGCGATGGTGTGCCGGGCGGCGGCGGCGTCGAGCCGCATCCACAGGTCCTGATTTTTCACCGGTTGCTTGCTGGCGGTTTTCCAGCCGCGCGCCTTCCAGCCCTTGAGCCAGCCGGTAATGCCGCCGCGCACATATTGAGAATCGGTGATGACGTCGATGGCGCTGGGCCGTTTCAACGCCTCCAGCGCCATGATCGCCGCCATCAATTCCATGCGGTTGTTGGTGGTGTCCGGCTCGCCGCCACATAATTCCTTGCGGTGATCGCCCAATGCCAGAATCGCTGCCCAGCCGCCGGGGCCCGGATTGCCCGAGCAGGCCCCGTCCGTCCAGATTTGCACCCGCCCCGCTTCGCTCATCGCATCCGCCCATATTCGCGGGCGCTGGTCACCTTCTGGTGGAAGCGCAGCTTGCGCACATATTCCAGCGGGTCTTTCGGCTTGACCAGAGCGCCCGTTGGCACATTCAGCCAATCGACCAGCCGGGTGAGCAAAAAGCGCAACGCCGAACCGCGCGCCAAGGTGGGCAGCGCCTCAATCTCGGCGGCCTGCAGGGGCCGCACCCGCTCGTAGCCGTCGATCATGGCCATGCCCTTGGTAATGTTGAACGAGGCATCGGGCTCAAAGCACCAGGCATTGAGGCAGATGGCCAGATCGTAGGCGAGGAAATCGGTGCAGGCGAAATAAAAATCAATCAGTCCCGACAGCCTGTTATCGAGGAAGAACACATTGTCGGGGAACAGATCAGCATGAATGATGCCTTCGGGCAGGTTTTTGGGCCAGGCCAGTTCCATCCGCGACAATTCCTCGCCAAGGGCGAGGCACAGGCCAGGCAACACTTCATCAGCGCGGGTTTCGGCCTGCCGGTAGAGCGGCTCCCACCCCCGGATCGACAGGGCGTTCTCCCGCCGCATCGGAAAATCCGCTCCCGCCTTGTGCAGCAGCGCCAGAGTCTCGCCCAGCGCCGCACAATGGGCCGCACCCGGGCGGCGAATCGACAGGCCATCGAGAAAAGTCACCATGGCGGCGGGGCGGCCGGCCAATTGGCCCAGCGTCACCCCGGCCCGGTCCGCCACCGGCTGCGGGCAATTCAGGCCACGCGCCGCCAGATGCTGCATCAGGTTGAGGAAAAACGGCAGATCTGCCACCTTCACCCGCTTTTCATAGAGGGTGAGAATGAAGCGCCCGCGCTCCATGCCGAGCAGGTAGTTGGAATTTTCAACCCCCTCGGCAATGCCTTTCAGCGACAGCACGGTGCCAAGGTCGTAACGCGCCAGAAAGACGGTGAGTTCCTCATCGGAGACCTCGGTATAGAC